>JAKSUP010000099.1 GCA_024408905.1 bacterium | reverse complement strand
CCTGACCGGCGCGAAGAGTGTGCTATACTATTGGCAGCTGCCTGTTGGCTGGCAAATAAAGTAATTCCTCTAAACGATTTTGGCTATGGCAAATTACTGAAAAATGAAATTATTGATTAAAGGATGATAATTTCTAAATTTAACAAAGAATTTCCTTTTGAAGTTAACGGCAAAAAAATAACTGCAGAATTATTTAATTCTCCGGATATTGATATTCTTTTGTATGCTTTTAATTATGAAGGGAATACGGATATTGATAAGTTTAATGAATTCAACTTAGAAATATTAAAAAATATGTCATTTGATATAAATAGACCTGTAAATTCTCATAATTATATGGTTGTATCAACAACTCTGGATTATAGAACTTATGGAAATGCTGTAAATCAGCATTTAAAAAATCTTGGTTTGGATATAACTAAATGGACAAAACAAAAATCAAATATTGAATTATTTAGAACGGCTGTTATGAACGTAAATTTGTATACGGATGAATTAAAAAATTATTATTATGACGGATTTATTAGCGAAATAAAACGGGTTATTTCAAAAATTATTGAAGAAGATAAATTGTATTAACAATTTGTGTTTTTATGTGGTTTAGTATTACATATATTTATCAAACGGAGAAAATATGGTTGAAAATTTTTCTGAGGACGGCATAATTATTCCCGAAAATTCAATGAAACAATTGCCGGATGAAAACATTTTAAAACAAATGCAAAAATACAAAGAAAATGTTATTTTTAAGACAGATTCTTCTTTTCATGATGTTTTTGTGTGTGATAACAAGGTCGGACGTTTCTTAAAATATGGTATAAGTATTCAAGCTGGGATTATAGATACCCCGTTCTACAAAGGAAATATTCCTTATTTGAATTACTTTTTGCAGACATATTTTCTAAAACCTAAAGCAAAAAAAATTCTACTGATTGGGTTTGGTATAGGTCATTTGGTAAACCAAATGGAAATGATATTTGATAATTTGGAGCAGTTTGATGCTGTTGATATTGAAGAAAATATTATGGATATAGCAACAAACTACTTTAATTTTAAGCCGAGTGGCAAATTTAATTTTTATTTGCAGGATGCTTTAGTTTATCTTCGTAATAACAAAACAAAGTACGATATTATTATTACCGATGTCGCAGGGAATGAAGGAATAGACGAGAGATTTTTTGAGGATGAGTTTTTTGAAAATATAAAAAAATCTTTGGCAAAAGACGGAATTTTTGCTTTCAATTCTTTTGCAAATACGGATTTTGATGAAGACGAAAAGACATTTTTCGGGTTTTCAATTAAGCAATACAAAAAATATTTTAAGAATTTTGCTGTATTTAACGGAGTTACGAGTGATTCTGTAACATTAAAAGCGATGTATGGTCTTGATAAAAGAATTTATGACATAACCAATAGTATTTTTGTAGCGAGCGATATGGTTTTGGAAGAAAAAATGTTTCAAGATATTTCTTCAGAAAACATAGAAAAAATAAATTCTATTGGTGTAAATATTTGCCCTTATACAAAAGATTTGCATAAAATTTATAGATAGAATTCGCAAAACTCCTTCGCACTCTGCTCACAGGTCGCTCGAACCCTTAGGTGGGTTCTCATCCTCACCACACGAAAAAAGACTCCATAAGGAGTCCTTTAAAATTCGGAAAAGGTGGGATTCGGTCTTGTTCGCTCGCGTTTAACGGCAATTCCGTATTTTGCTACGATATTTCATATCTTGCAAAATTCTCCAGCCTCAGCTCGCTCACGCAACCCACGTATAATGTTGCTTTTCATCCTCACACAAAACCAAAATAAAAACGGGTCAAACAAAAAGTTTGCCCGTTTTTATTCGGAAAAGGTGGGATTCGAACCCACGGTACAGGTTGCCCCATACAACACCTTAGCAGGGTGCCGCCTTAAGCCTACTCGGCCACTTTTCCACCTCGGTTATCTCTATATTAGCACAAAATATTTATTTTTCAAAGTATTTAAAAATCCCTTTGGGAAGTATCCCTCAGGGATTTTTATACTCTCAGCCATCTTACTTAACAGTCAGTCCCGACTTTTTACTTCACAGCTTGCAGTTTTGTTTGAATACCGTTTTCAGCATTCACTGCTACAGCGTTTGAAACTGCCATTGCCCTGCGTTTCTTTGCACCTCTTAATATAAATTCGACTCCGGTAAATGTATTATTTGTCGGAATTACAAGTTTCTTTAGCATATCCTAACGGTCCTTTCGTTTGTCTGTCTGTCGTAATATGTCTATCGACATTTTTTAGAAAAACTTTAGGATTTTTGCTTAAATCTTTACAAATATTTACAAACTAAGGCTTCTTTTGTATACATCATTTTTGCCCAAATTATATATGGCTGAAAGCACCTGAGCAATATCTTTATCCTTGTATCCTTTAGATTTTAAAGCTTTTATTTTTGAATCTATGTCAATATCATTTTGACCTTCATCAGCATAAAGCATGCACACAATCTCGCCCTTAATCCCGTCATTGTAGTGCTCAATTACATTATCAATGTCATCAATAACAATTTCTTCAAATAGTTTTGAAAGTTCACGTCCCAATGCAACTCTAACATTTGGTCTAATACTTTTAATAATTGCAAGTGATTTTAGTATTCTTTCAGGCGAATCGTAAAAAACCATGTTTTGGCTTGAATATTTTTGCACAACGTCTTCTATTTGCTTTTGTGTTCTTGGTAAAAAACCGATAAACGTGAATTCTTCATTTTTTCGTGGAACCTGTGATAAAAATGTCGTAACAGCACAAGCTCCCGGAAGTGCCGTAAAACTTATATCGTTTTTGATAAGTTCCTTGATAATAACTTCCCCTGGGTCGCAAATCATTGGTGTCCCTGCATCAGAAACTAATGCAATTTTTTTACCTGAATTAATTTCGTTCAAAAAGAAATCTACTCGTTCCTTTTCGTTATATTTATGATAAGAAACACACTTTGTTTTAATATCATAATGATTTAACAGTTTTTGAGTTGTTCTTGTATCCTCGCAAGCTATCAAATCAACGCTTTTTAGAATTTCCACTGCTCTATATGTTATGTCTTGAATATTTCCAATAGGTGTGGGAACTATGTAAAACTGAAATTCTCGCATAATTATTATCCAATCGGTTATTTCCAGTCAGTTTTTTCTAAAAATGTTCTAACTGCACCATCTAAATCATCAGGTGTTTGCAGAGAAGTTTTGCCTTCCGGAGTTTTTACCTGCCCTAATAACCTGTCTCGAACTTTGTTATACAAGCTTAGACCAAAAAATATTAGGAATGAAGAAATCCCGACTCCAAACATAGCAAGTAAGAATTTTTTAACGATTTTTCTCTTGCTAATTGGTTTTTTGTAAGGCTCTTGCACGTCTTGGGTTTGTAATTCAACGCTTTCAGTCGTATTGTCTTCATCCAAGTTTGCAGGTTGAGTATCTGTTACAACAGTTTCTCCCGTTGTTTCTTCTACATATTCATCAATTGGTTCTTCTGCAAATGCTACAGTTGGCATTAAAAGAAGAACAGCTATTAATATTGTAAAAAATTTATTCTTCATTTTCTTTCTTCGCAGTCTTTCTTGGTACTCTTGGTTTCCTTTGAGTATTTCTGTTTGGACGTCTTGTTTTTTTAGGAGTTGCCTCTTTTTCTTCAATAATAGCACTTTCCTCTGTTTTTTCAGCAACTTTTTCTTCAACAGGTGGTAATTTTGGCTCGATTGCTGAATCATTATTTATAACAGTTTGTGCCAAATTTTCATCAGTAACTTCTTGTTTTATTTTTTTCTTGTCGAATTTTGGCTTTCTGGAATTTCTTTTTCTTGTTTCTTTTTCCTGAACAACTTCTTTGACCTCTTGTTGCGCCTCTATTGAAGGACTGGTTTCAATTTCCAATTTTTCTTCTTGGACTTGAACAACTTCTTTAGGCTGATTATTTTGATTTTCGTTACCAAATTTATTGAAGTTTCCACCCTTGTTATTCTTTTTATTAGAAATAGGAAGTTTTAGTTTTGCAGCTTTTGCTCTGTATTCGCCTTCGGCTGTTGCAGATGCAAACTTAATATCTTCCATTATATAACCGTTTCCTTGGCAATGTGGACAGCGTTTCGCAAAAATTTCGCTAATCGCTTGACCTTGACGGTGACGAGTCATTTCGACCAAACCTAAATCTGAAAGCTGGCCGACTTGAGGTTTTGCCTTGTCTTCTTCCATAGCTAATTCAAGTTCTTCCATCATAGTCAATTTGTCGACACGGTTTGTCATATCGATAAAGTCAACAATAATCATACCACCGATGTTACGCAATCTTAATTGACGTGCAATTTCGTGTACTGCTTCAAGGTTTGTTTTCAAAATAGTTTCATCTTGAGTTGCAGAGTTTGTAAACTTACCACTGTTTACGTCGATTACGGTCAAAGCTTCTGTTGTTTGAATAAATAAGTATCCACCTGATGGTAAATTAACCTTCATTTGGATTGCAGCTTTGATTTCTTTATGAATATCCATTGCAACCAAAAGTGGTTCAGAACCTTTGTACAAAGTTACATTTATGTTTTTATTCATGTGCCAGCTTTGCAAAAGATTTTGTACTCTATTTAGTGCAAAACCTGTATCTACAATAATTTCTTGCGTATTTTCGTTACAAGCTTCACGAATAACTCTGTATAACAAGTCTTGATCTCTGTATAACAAACTTGGTGGAGTCATACTCTCAGCTGCCGTAACGATATTATTCCATTTTTCTAAAAGGATTTCCAAATCTTCTTGAATTTCAGCTTCTGTTTGGCCTTCGGCTTCAGTTCTTACAATAACCCCAACACCAACAGGTTTTAGAAGACTGACTACGGATTTTAGCCTTGCTCTTTCTTTTGAAGAAGTGATTTTTTTACTTACGTTAACACCGGTTTCGTTTGGCATTAAGACTAAAAATCTTCCGGGAAGTGAAATTTCTGTTGTTACACGTGGGCCTTTATGTCCAACAGGCTCTTTAACAACTTGAACAACAATTTTTTGTTTTGGTTTTAATTTGTCTTGCAAAAGCGCCTTTTCCTGCAACGTCTTGGGCGTGCAAAAATCCCATTTTGTCTATGCCGACATTTACAAATGCTGCCTCGATACTCGGTAATACATTTTCAACTTGGGCTAAAAATACATCGCCTAAAATAATTTCGCCTCTGTGTACATAAAATTCTGCTACTTTTCCGTTTTCCATAACGGCTGCGATGTTATCACGTTCTGCGATAACAATCTTGTTTGCTAGGGTTGTTTCTTTCATTTTTCTTAAATCCTTCACTTAAAATAATTCTCTCGTCTTATCCGTGTTCGGTTAAACGATGTTTGCTAAAAACAAGCACAACATACAAACCCGGATAGGTTTTTTAAGATGTATGAACAGGCTATAAAATGCGTATTTGATTTTGATAAACCTGCTGTTTTTACAAATCTTTTTTTGTTTTAATTCTGATTTCAATCTTATCAGAATTTAAAACTCTATTCATATTGTAACGAATTTTTACAACATTGTAAAGAGGGGGGGGTAAATGGGGGGGGGTGGAGGGGGGATGGGATGTCATTGCGAGTAGAAAAAAGCAATACAGTTAAAGGCACTAAGATACTGAGGCACTATGGCACTAAGAATTTACTGTCATTGCGAGCGAAGGAAGTAGGGTATGCTTTAGCATACCAAAATTATTTTTT
>JAKSUP010000098.1 GCA_024408905.1 bacterium | reverse complement strand
GTCAGATTTTGAGTTTAAAAAAAAATTAACATTTTTATTGTATAATTTTTGTAAAGATTAGTATTGGAGAAATATAAATATGAGCAAATATTTGTTGGAAATTGGTGTTGAAGAACTGCCGTATAAATTTATACCTATGGCTATTTCGCAGTTAGAAGCCGGATTTAAAACTTGTTTAAGTGAAAATAATGTAGAGTTTGACAAAATCAAGGTTATGGCAACTCCAAGACGTCTGGCTGTTATTATAGACGGACTTTCTGCCTCTCAGCCTGATGTAGAAAAAGTTGTAAAAGGTCCTATTGCAACAGTAGCTTATGATGCCGATAAAAATTTGACTAATGCAGGGTTAGGCTTTGCAAAGAAAAACGGAGTTGAGCCTAAAGATTTATATGTTCAAGATAATTATTTGTATGCAAAAATTTCTATAAAAGGTAAAAATACAAAAGATTTACTTCAAGAAAATGTACCTCAAATTTTTGCTAAACTTCAAGGCCCTCATTTTATGAGATGGGGAACAAATGATGTAAAATTTTCTCGTCCTATTCGTTGGGTGTTGTCAATTTTAGACAACGAGGAAATTAAGGTAAAAATTATTGATAAAGAGTCTTCAAATATTACAAACGGACATAGATTTTCTACACAAAATATTGTTATTAATAATCCGGATGAATATGTTTCAAAACTTCGCGAAGCTCATGTCATCGTTGATCCGGAAGAAAGAAAACAAAGAATTCTTGAATTAACTAAAAAAGAAGCAGACAAATTAAATGCAACAACAAAAATTTCTGATGATTTATTGGAAGAAGTTACATTTATCGTTGAATATCCTGTTGCTGTAACATGTAATTTTGATGAAGAATTTCTTACAATTCCTCAAGAAGTTGCTGTTACTGTTATGGAAACACATCAAAGGTACTTTGCTCTTTATACAAAAGAAGGTAAACTAACAAATAAATTTGTAACAATAACGAATTATATTGGTAACGAATTTGAAAATATCAAGGCAGGAAATTTGCGTGTAATCAAGGCTCGTCTTGATGATGCTGTTTTCTTCTTTAAAGAAGATACAAAAAAAACACTTGAAAGTTATATTGAAAACCTAAAAGGCATGACCTTCCAAAAAGATATGGGATCGGTGTATGATAAAACTCAACGTATAATTAAACTTTCTGAAAAAATCTCAGAACAGTTGGGGGTAAATGGGGTAAATGGGGTAAATGGGGTAAATGGGGTAAACAAATCCTCAATAAAAAGAACGGCAGAATTGTGTAAGGCTGATTTGGCAACAAACTTGGTGTTTGAATTTACCGAACTTCAGGGATTTATCGGTGCTGATTATGCAAGAGTTTCAGGAGAAGCAAAAGAGGTTTGCGAAGGCATAAAAGAACACTATTTCCCACTCAATGCCGAAAGTGAAACGGCTAAAATGATTGAAGGTCAGGTTGTTGGTATAGCAGATAAGATTGATACTATTTGTGCAGTATTTGCATCAGGTAAAAAACCGACAGGTTCATCTGACCCTCTTGGAGTAAGACGTGCAGCTTTAGGTATTATTAAAACAATTTTAGAACACAATTTAAAAATTGACCTTTCGAAGCTTATTGACGAAACATTAGCGTTGTTGCCTGTAAAAGCAGATTGCAAAGCTGATGTAGAAGAATTTTTTGTGCAAAGGTTAATAATATTCTTGGCAAATGATTATAATAAAGAAGTTTTAGAAGCATGCTCAACAAATTCGCCTTGCAAAGATATTTGTGATTATGTTCAAAGAGTAAAGGTTGTTTCTACTTTGCATGACACAAAATTGGTTGAAAATGCAAATCGTGTTTTAAGAATTTTGAAGGATGATGTTAAAACGGAAATATTTGAAAGTCTTTTTGTTGAATCATCTGAGGCTGCTCTATATAATGCTGTTAAGGAAATCAAATTCAGTAATGATTATTCAAAATATTTATCCGATTTGATAAATATCAATCCTGTTGTTACAAAATTCTTTGAAGATGTTTTGGTTATGGATAAAGATGAAAGAATTAAAAATAATAGGTTAGCACTATTGAATGAACTTAAAAATAAGTATATAATGTTAACAGATTTCTCTAAATTGAATATTTAGAAGAGAGATTTGTAAATATTTGTAACAACTTATAAAAATTTAGTCAATTTTCACCTTCACGGAACTTTATATGAGTACAAGTGTAGAAAATGAAAGTAGGTAGTTATGTTTAACCTGAATTTCTTAAAAACAATAAAAGATGCATTTAGTTCAAAAACAAACCTGTTAACTTTCTCAAACAATCAAAGGTTTGCAAATGAAGAATACATAAAGTCTCTGTCAAGTACAGAACTTAAAATTAAAGCTGACGAACAAAGGTTAGAAGCAATGGTCAGACAACAATTGAGAGAAGAATTTCCGAATATCGAGAAAAGTGCTTCTTATGACTTATTGGTTGATGCAGTCATCCATAATTATAAGTCAAAACAGCTTCAAGCCGTCGATGACGTAGAAGTTAAATAAGATTGGTCATCAAATTTTAAAAGTAGCTTCCCTAATTTTAGGGAAGCTACTTTTTTTATTAGTTTTATGCTTTTATATTCAAAATATTCCAATCTTTGTCCCACGTAATTTTCCCAAGTGGTCTAAGCCCATGGTATTTATAAGGATTTTCTATAAATTTTTTACTAAACATTTGTTTTGCATTTAGAATTTTTATAACTTCATCTAATAAAGTTGTACTGCCTGCTAACACTCCGTCTTGGGATGTTGCTTTCTCTCCGTCGTAGAATATCTTATGGTCTGCAAATGTTGTTTCTTTTATATCACTTTTTGTAATTGGCAAGGCATCGCTAACTAAGATAACTTTATCTTCAGGTTTGCATTTGAAAAATAATTTAAGGGTATCATCATTGACGTGAATTCCGTCTGCAATTATCTCAGAATACAAATTATTATTAATAAGAGCTGATGATGCCGTTGATGGATTTTTATGAGAAATTGCTCCCATCGCATTAAATGTGTGCGTAGTTCCGTCTATTTTTTCTAAGTTGTGGCCCAAACAATGACCAGCTTGTACTTTTACACCTTTTGACTTTAAGTAGTCAATCAAACCTTGATCTAATTCCGGGGCTAAAGTGACAATTTTTATGAAATCATCTTCTATTTTCTTATAGTTGTCTACTGTTAAAGGTAAAAAATGCTCAGGATTGTGTATCCCTCTTTTTTCAGGATTGATAAAAATTCCTTCAAGGTGAATACCAAGAATTTTTGCAGAATTCTTTTCCAATTCTTTTGCTGCATCTTTAATTATTTCTGTTTGTCGTTTGATATTTTCAACAGAATCTGTAACTAAAGTCGGAAACACAATTCCTATCCCGTGTTTGAATAACTCTTGGCAAGCATATTTAACGTCATCTTTTCCGGCTGTGTTAAAATTAACGCCGAATGCTCCGTGGATATGCTGTTCCAGAATTAAAGGTGTCGTGTATTTTGACTTGAAGCAACTGCGCATAATTGGCTCTACCCTCATATTATTCGCCTATAAAAATCTCTCTGACCTTTTCTCTGTCATCAAAATGTATTGTTTCATTTCCGAGAATTTGATAATCTTCATGCCCCTTTCCGGCAACAAGAACAATATCATTTGCATTAGCAATTTTATAAGCCTCTTTTATTGCAAGCTCTCTATCAGCTTCCACAATTACGTTATTAACCTTTTTAAACCCTGCTAAAATATCGGTTATTATTTGTTGAGGATTTTCTGATCTTGGGTTATCGCTTGTAACAATAACTTTGTCTGCGAGTTTTTCTGCAATAGCACCCATCTTAGGACGTTTTGTTGCATCTCTGTCCCCCCCGCAGCCAAAAATGCAGATTAAATGTCCACCTTTTGGGGTGATTTCTCTGGCTGCTTTTAAAACATTTTCCAGTCCGTCAGGAGTGTGTGCATAGTCTACAATTACAGTAGGCTTATTTACGATAACTTCAAACCTTCCTGCTACGCCGGAAATGCCTTCTAAAACCTGAATAGATTTTTCTATATCAAAACCGAGCGCTAATGCAGTCGTAATAGCTGCAAGAACATTGTATACAGAGAACATTCCATTCATAGCAAGATTAGTTTTATATTCTTTACCATTGACTACGCAAGTGAAAGAGGCTCCTTCTGAGCCAAAAACAATATCTTTTGCCATGACATCAGAATTTGTTGCAATGCCGTATGTATATTTTGATACGCTACGAGAAATTACTTCTAAAAATCTCTCTGCATATGTGTCATCATTATTGATAACTGCAAAATCTCCCGATACAAGTTGTGAAAATAACATAGCTTTTGCTTTAAAATAATTTTCCATTGTAATGTGGAAATCCAGATGGTCTTGAGTTAAGTTCGTTAGAACAGCACCGTTGAAATCAACATGAGCAACTCTGTTTTGAACAAGTGAATGTGAGCTAACCTCCATAACTACGTTATCAATACATTTTTCGTTAATGTTGTATAATAATTTTTGCAATTCAGGTGCTTGTGGAGTTGTGTGTTTTGCATCATGGTAAGAATCTTCGCTTGAGAATTTATGGCCCAATGTTCCTATCAATGCACATTTTTGATTAAATGCCTCATATAACTTCTGTATTAGGTGAGTAACCGTAGTTTTTCCATTAGTACCTGTTACACCAATAACATTTAATTTCCGTGAAGGATTTGTGTAAAATACACTTGCGATTTCTGCGATAGATTCTTCTGTGGATTCAACAACAATTTGAGGAGCCTCAATACTTAGTCGTCTTTCCACAACACATGCTATTGCACCATTGTCAAGAGCTTCTTCGGCACATTCGTGGCCATCAATATGTTCACCTGTTATGCAAATGAATATATCTCCAGGCTGCACCTTCTTAGAATTATATGTAATTCCCTCAACTTCTTCGTCATCCAGTTCTTCTAAGTTGACTAAATCTAAATAGCTAATTTCATCAATTAAATTTCTTAATCTCATTTTATCCTCGCTTATCTTGTAATTTTATCCGGTTGTAAATTTAATATATGTGCAATCTGTGTAGAAATTTCTTTGAATATTGGTGCAGCAACTGTGTTCCCCCAAATTTCTCCACCTTGCGCTGAGTCAACAATGATGTATATCAATACCTGTGGATTGCTTGATGGCATATAACCTACAATTGAAGTATACATCTTATTGGTATAACCACTTCCGTTTTCTTTTGGTTTAATTGAAGTTCCTGTCTTTGCGGCAATATTGTATGAATCAGATTTAATAGGTGATTTACCTCTATTAATACTTTCTGTTAATAATTGAGTTACAATTTTTGCGTGTTCAGCTGTCATAACCTGTGTTCTTTTTACTTTTATAGCTTCTTCTTCCGGAGAGTATTTTATAACGTGTGGGGTGACTCTTACACCATCATTTGCCAGTGCAGAAACTGCTGACGCCATTTGTATAGCAGTAACGGAAGAACCATAACCGTAACCCATAGATGCTTGGTCAGAACTATCCCATTTGTTAGCCGGTTTCAAAAGTCCACCGGATTCCCCAGGTAAATCTATTCCTGTTTTGTCGCCAAACCCAAATTTTTTGAGCATATCATAATATTCTTGACGTGACATTAGTTGTGCAACTCGAACTGATGCAACGTTACTTGAATGTTCAAATAAGTATACCAAGTCAATCATTCCCGGGTTTGGGTGTCTGTTATAGTCATAATTCTTGATTGTCCACCAACCGACTTTTATTTTACCGG
>JAKSUP010000097.1 GCA_024408905.1 bacterium | reverse complement strand
TACTCTTGCAGAGCTAATTAAAAGGGAAATAGTTTATATAGAGTTTTTCAAGAAGAACCTTTTCACCAAGCTGGCGTTTACAAGCAGCGCATCCTCTTAAACCTTGTTCGCACTCAGATCTAACAGTCGAAATTTCTTCTTCTGTCCCAAAAATGTTCCAATATTTGAATGCCACTTCACATTCGTCAGGATGTCCCAAATCATCTTTTCTAATTCGGCTTCTGTCTGTGATTGCAGTCATAATTTTCTTTGCAGTAACTTCTTCTGTATCAGAAATCTTTATGTCGTTATTAAATGATTTTCCCATTTTATTGCCGTCTAAACCACATATAAGTGAACAATTGTTTAATAATGGTTGAGGTTCTGTAAAGTACTCTGTATTGTATACATTATTAAACCTTCTTGCGATATCCCTCGTTAATTCAACGTGTGCGACTTGATCAATACCAACAGGAACGAAATCTGCGTTAAAAGTTAAAATATCTGCTGTCATTAAAACAGGATACCCCATTAAGCCATAATTTACTTGCGTTCCCATACCTTCTTTTGTTTTAAGAATTTTTGCCATGTCTTTTAAGGTCGGGTCGCGTTCTACCCAGTTTTGAGGAGTAATCATGCTTAAATATATATGTAATTCTGCTGTTTCAGGAACCAATGATTGAACATAAATGGTTGCTTTTTTAGGATCAATCCCACAAGCCAGCCAATCCATTACAACATCCAAAACATCTTGTCGTAAATTTTCTGTCTTATCGTATGTTGTGGTTAGTGCGTGCCAATCAGCTACAGAAAAATAGCAATCATATTCATCTTGTAATTTAACCCAATTATCTATAACACCCAAGTAATGACCAAGATGTAATTTCCCTGTTGGACGCATGCCAGACATTATTTTTTTACGCATTGTTTATATTCCCTTCTGTTTATATTCAATTATAGTGAAAAATTATTTATTTTAAAAACCTTTACTTGTCCGGGTTCAATATCCGTTATAAGTTTGTTTTTTGTTGTTTTGTAGTTTGCATTACCATGAATTACTGTTAAGTAACCTTTTTTCTTAAGTCCGGGAACTTTAACAGAAACTCTTCTTTGAGCTTTTTTAAAATCCAAATTCCCAACAACAATTATTGTATCACCATGGTAACTTCTTGAATATGCAAAAATGCAATCTCTGTCTGATTTAAGCGTATCAAAAGTTCCTTTTGTTATTAATTCTATGTTCTCAGTCCTGAAATCAAGTGATTGCTTAAAATTATTTTTTATAAATTTACTGTTGCCTCCGGGTTTTCTTGAATAATTAAAAATATCTAACTGACCTCTGTGTACAAAATAATAATCATCATCAGTTTCTGTTCTTGGGGCTTTTGTGTTTGCCCAAGGGTATAAATACATATCTCCGGATTGAAAACCATCTACAAAATACGGGTTAAAAGGTAATGTTGCATCAAGCCAGCAAATCATTACCGAAAAGTCTTCACCTTTTTGAGTAACAGGACTTAGTTCATCGTGTGTTGTAAATGACATTATTACGCTTTTAGGAGTTTTATACGAATTTAATAATTTAATATTAAATTTTATATGTTCAAATAATTCTCTTGAAGATTTCCAATCTTTTAAATTAAAGAAACTGCCATAATAACCGTCAAATCCGGTTTCTAAAAGTTTATCGTATGGTGTAAATTCGGCATATTTTGAAGGTGGTTCTCTCCAAGAGTCGGATGCTTCTGCCAAGAACAAAAATTCAGGATTCTTTTCTCTTGTATAAGTGATAATTTCGTGCCAGAAATTCGCTGGTTTGATAGTTGCAACATCAGCCCTAATTCCATCGGCGCCAAGCTCAATAGCCATATCTACAAATTTTTTATGAGCGTCCAACACATCCTGATTTAGTTTTTCCTCATTCCCAACATTTAGTAACCTTACATCAGTCCAATCAGTAGGGACTATTGAAAGTTGTTTGCTATCTTTTATAAAAAGTTCAGGATGTGTTAAAAACATATCATATGAGCCACAGCTGGGTAAATCCAGCATTACATATATTCCACGCTTGTGGCACTCCTTGATAAAGTTTTTAACTTGTGTTTTTGCAGGAATTTCTGACATTAAGTCAACTAATTGGGGATTTATTGACCACATATCTGACATGGCATATAAAGAACCGGCTGTCCCTAATGCTTTTAATTTTCCGACAGGTGTTATCGGGAGGACATGAAGTACATTGATTTTTTGTGCTTTAATTTCATCCAGTCTTTCAATTGCATTGATGAAATTTCCACTTTCTTCGTCAAAATCAATGATTTCATTCCCATTTTTATCCTTTGCATTAAAATTTCTAATATTTATACTGCATATATTAGCTTTATTGTTCAAGAATAGTGTACGTAAACCTCCTTGGGCAAATGTGCAGTTTGCTGAAAATAATAAGATTATAAAAACTATATATATTTTGAAATTTTTCATTCTTTATCCTGGGTTAGCATTGTAATTATAGCATTGGCTGCTTCATTTGCTGAATATTTATCTGATAATAATGTTTTGACTTCGCCTAAGGCATTAATAGTTTGCTCTCGATATGGCTTGTCGTACAATAAGCGTTCTGTTTCATAGGTTATGTTATCTATTGTAAATTTTGCTTGAATAAGTTCAGGAACGATATTTTTACCGGTGATAATATTTGGCAAAGATACATTTTTTATACATCTGACAAGAAGGTATATAAGATATAACAGCCAAGGTCCTTTATATCCTATTATCATTGGTGTTTGATAAAGAGCTGCCTCCAAAGCAACTGTTCCTGACGCTAAAATTAATGAATCGGAAACGCTTAATAAAGCCTGATTTTCCCCTTTAATAACCTTAAAATCTGTATCCTTGATATACTTATCAAATATTTTATCCGTTAAATTCGGTGCGTGAGAAATACAGAACTGAAGTTCGGGATGTAATTTCTGTAAGCGTTTTGCAGATTTTAGAAATGTTGACGCAAAGAAATGTAGTTCAAGAGGTCTTGACCCCGGAAATACTGAAACTAACGGGCGATTTGTGTCAAGTCCGTGTTTTTCAAAAAAGGCTGTTCTGTCTGCTTTTTCCGGAAGCTGACATACCAACGGATGACCACAATAATGTACATCAATGCCAACTGATTTATACATATCTACTTCAAATGGGAATATGCATAAAACTTTATCAACATATTTCTTGATTTTGTTAATTCTCCACTTACGGCTTGCCCATACTTGTGGTGGAATGTAATGAACAACTTTAATACCACTATTGGCAAGCTTTTTAGCTACACGTAAATTAAAGGCGCCATAATCTACCAAAAGCACCAAATCGGGCTTGTATTCATCTAAAATGTACTCACAGACATCATTTTCCAAACATAAATGATCCAAAATAATTTTTAAACTCAAACCAAAAGCAGACATTTTTGAATGGTCGCAAAACAGAGTTGCTCCTGCACTTTTGAGGTTTTCTCCTCCGATTCCCTGCACTTCAATATCGGGATTTTGAGATTTGATTATTTCAATAACTTTGCCGGCATGGATATCGCCGGAATATTCTCCTGTAATTACAAAAATTTTCTTCATACTAAACTGCCATCACTACAATATTATGCTTATCTGCATATTTTATTACTTCATCCTTGTCAACAATAATAGTTTCGCCGGCCTCGACTGCTATTAAATCTGCTTTTGCTTTTCTCATATTTTTAAGTGTTTTTAAGCCAATAGCCGGAATGTCAAATCTCTTGTCTTGAGAAGGTTTTGCAACTTTAACCACGCGAGCATTCTTACGTGCCAGTTTGCCTCCACGACGAATACATTTATCAGTTCCTTCAATAGCTTCGACTGCCATAACCATTTTATCTTTAACTACAACAGATTGTCCGACGTCAAGTTTTCCACTTTCTTTAGCCAACCAATACCCGTAATTTACGTCATCAATTTGAGTTTGTGTCGGTTGTATTTTCCCAAGTACCCCTGACGGAATCATTAAGTTTTTGATAAACAGTGTTTGGTCCAATATAGTTACGCCGGCTTTTTCAAATTCTTCGATGATAATTAGCATAACTTTGTCGTCGTTTAATCGGACTGCTTTTTTCATTAATTCTATTGCTCTTTTATCAAATCTAGGACGTTTGAGAAGGATTGTTTTGCTCACTTTTCCTATAAATGTTAATTGTTTTATTTCTTCATTCTCAATTACATCTGCAATTTTTTGAACTTCGCCCGGTCCCAATGAATAAACCTTTGAACAGTATTTTTTTAATTGTTTATAATTATCACTTGATAGTGAAATGGCAATGACTTCAAATCCGTTTTCTTTTGCATTTTGTGCCATAATAACCGGTAATAAGCCATCCCCTGCAATTAAACCTTGTTTATGCTCTAGTGCGATAGACATCCCCTAATATTCCTCCAAAATCCATGTATGTCTATTTTACTATAAATAAAGATATTTCGCAAAAAGTAATAATTTTTTAAATACCCCAAGAATATCATTCATTTTATTCTCTGAAAATGGTATCATATAATTATGAATGAATTATTAGAGTTAAAAAATCTTACAGTAGAATATAAAAGTATCAAAGATGATATAAAATCTACAGTTGTAGCCGTGAATGACGTATCTTTAAAAATATATGGAGGCGAAATATACGCTCTTGCAGGTGAATCCGGTTGTGGTAAATCGACGTTGGCAAAAAGTGTAATGAAGCTTGTTTCGACAAAAAATGGCGAAATCTTATTTGAAGGCAAAAATATATTAAACCAAAATTCTTATGAAAAATCTTTGTACCCCAAAAATGTTCAAATGATTTTTCAAAACCCGTATTCAAGCTTGAATCCCAAAATGAAAATCAAACAAATTCTGCAAGAACCACTCGATATTAATACTAAGCTGAAACAAGCAGAAAAAGATGAACTCATAGAAAAAGTTTTAGATGATGTAGGTTTAACATGTGAGTGTTTAAATCTATACCCCCATGAATTTTCCGGAGGACAAAGGCAGCGTATAGCGATTGCCAGAGCATTAATTTTAAATCCAAAACTTATTATTGCAGATGAGCCGGTAAGTGCGCTTGACGCCAGTATTCAAGCTCAGATTATAAATCTGTTAAAAGATTTACGATTAAAAAGAAATCTTACAATTTTATTTATTTCTCATGATATGAATGTAATTAAATATCTTGCTGATAGAACAGGGATTATGTGCGAAGGTAAATTGGTTGAAGAAAACTATACGAGTACTCTTTTTAAGCTTCCGAAAGAGGAGTATACAAAAAAATTATTATCATCTATTCCCTCACTTATTTATAGCTAATTTTTGTAAATAATTGTAACAATATACCTAAATTTGTTAAAGTATTTTAAATTTGTGCCGTAATATTCCATATAAGGAGTAAGATATCGTGGACGAATTTCAACCTCAAGATAACAATAAACCACAATTAAGTGCGGCAGATTACAGCAATTACCAACGCATTTTACAGAACCGTAGTAATAATCCGGCCGCAATAGGCAAAGGTGGTGACCCTTTATTTAAGCGTGTCAGAGCAACAAAGGAACAGCTCAATGAATTGTTGGATGAAACAACTATAGTTCAGGATTGGTCTCAAAGAGAAGCTTGTAACAATGCAGCATTATCTTTTTTGGATAACGAAAATTTAAAAGAAATTTATTTTGAAATTAAAGATGGGTTTGCAGACTATGGTCCTATTCTTTTGATGGGCTTTAAATCTCCACAAGGCGTAGAAATCCCACGATTAAAAATATATGATTCTAATGGCGAAGTTATTGAGGTTTTA
>JAKSUP010000096.1 GCA_024408905.1 bacterium | reverse complement strand
TTGTATTACCAACGTGGGTGTTTTCAATATCTTCAACTGATTTTTTGTATTGACCTGATACCAATGAAGTCATATATTTTGATACAGCAGTAACTTCTTGAACTTCTTCAACAACTTCTACTTCTTTGTCATATTCATCAAAAAAGTTTTGGATAGCTGTTAAATCTTCTGTGTTTAATTGATTTTCTACGAATAACATCTTATAAAGCTCCGTTGTATCTCTTATGTATATATAAAGTATTTATCGTTTAAAAAATTGCTTTTTTTAATGCGTATTGTTAAGTTTTGTAACATTGAATTTATTTTTTTATCAATTTCGTAAGAAAAGTTAATAGTTTTTGGTATAATAATCAATTGTTGGGAGTATTATGCGAGAAAGAATTCTTTTATTTGTTATATTAATTGTATTGGGAGTTTTCCTTTTTATATTCCAAAACTATGTTAGAACGGATGTTGGATTTCTGTTGCTGTGCTTGTTTTTGCTAATATATGGTCTATACACAATCGCGGCTACAAAATACCAAAAACGTAAATTAAAAAAGCACCCTCAAATTATAAATGAAAACTATAAACCATTCGTAACGATAATGGTTCCTGCGCATAATGAAGAATACGTTATAGCAAATACTATTGAGAACATTTTAAAAATGGACTACCCGAATTTTGAAGTAATTGCTATTGATGACAGAAGTACAGACAATACCCCAAATGTACTCAAGGAATTGGAATCAAAACATGAAAAAGTCGTCGCACTAATTCGTGACAAAGATGCTTTTCCCGGGAAATCTGCAGTTTTGAATGACGCTTTAAAATTGGCTAAAGGCGAGGCTATTTTGGTTTTTGATGCTGATGCAACTATGGAAACGGATTTTTTATCTCGTTTGGTACCTAAACTTGAACCGGCTGACGTTGGTGCTGTTCAAGCAAGAAAGATTATTCGCAATAAAGACTATAATCTTTTGGCAAGATGCCAAAATAATGAATATACTATGGATACACACTTTCAAGTCGGGCGAGATGCTATCAAAGGTGCAGTTGAACTTCGTGGTAATGGCGAATTGATTAAGAGAACTGCGCTGGAAGATATTGGAGGTTGGAATAACTATACTATAACTGACGATTTAGATATGTCTACAAGATTACACATTAATGGTTGGGACGTCAGATTTTGTCCTGATACTTGTGTGTATGAAGAAGGTATAATATATTTGATGCCACTATACAGACAGAGACGTCGTTGGTTTGAAGGAACAATCAGAAGGTATTTGGAATATTCTTTTGAAGCACTAACTTCTAAAAAAATGTCATTGAGGGCGCAACTTGATATGGCAATTTATATCGCAGAATTCATTTTGCCATTGTGGTTTGTAATGGAATTAGTATTTAAGATTATCAAATTGTGTAATGACACAATATACCCTCAACAAGTTACGGTGAACAATGTAATCTTTTCGTCATTAGTTTTTACAGCTGCGTTAGCAATTGGATTTTTTATGGCAATCAGATATGCTTTAAGGAGATATGACAATGTTCCAAGGCTTAGTGCAATAAAGCAGGCCATTGAGACAACTGTTTACTTCTTGATAATATGGTTCCCCGTCGTGTTTATAATACTTAGCAAAATTCTTTTCAAGAAAAAGGATATGGACTGGGGAAAAACGACGCATGGCTTGGTATTAGAAGAAGAAAACCGGCTTGAACAAGAAGCTCAGAATACATAATTATATATAGGAGAACAAAATGGTAACAACAGATTTAGATTACGTTAGAGAACATGTCAGACAAGTTCCGGATTTCCCAAAACCGGGTATATTGTTTTTAGATATTACGACTGCTGTAAAAGATAATGTTGCAATGGAAAAAATGATTAATTTTTTGTATGAGCAATTTAAGGACGAAAAAGTTGATTATATTGCAGGCATAGAATCACGTGGATTTATTTTTGGTGCAGCATTGGCATATAAACTGGGGGTTGGTTTTATTCCGATTAGAAAACCAAACAAACTTCCTGCAAAAACAATAAAAGAAAGTTATTCTTTGGAATACGGAACTGATACCATTGAAATGCATGAAGATGCTGTCAAAGCAGGCGATAGAGTTATTGTTATTGATGATTTATTAGCAACCGGTGGAACTGCAGCTGCTGCATGTAATTTGGTAAGAAAAGCCGGAGCTGAAGTCGTTTCTACTGCGTTCATTATTGAACTTGATCCATTAAAAGGCAGAGAAAAAATTGAAGCCGGTGGAGTAAAAGTTGTTTCAATGCTTCATTATGACCTTGATTAATTATCGTAAAATACCGTTAAAAAAGCGAGCTTCAAAGCTCGCTTTTTTATGTACCGGCAAACGGATCTTCTTCTTTGTAATAATTCTTTTTATGTTTTTTTATTTTATCATTACGCTTTTTAACATCTTTTGATACATTTTTATAAGCGTTGTCCAGAGAAACTTTGACCAGTGGTTTGTTTGTTCGTCTATCATTTACAACCAACCAAAATGAATGTTTCACGTTGTCTACTGCAAAAGATATTTTCCCTGCACGTCTGTCGCCCGGTTTAAATTGTGAGAATACAAGTTTTGTATCACCAAAGATAGATGGATTAAAAATGTTGTTATAATCATTCATCAAACAAATATCCATGCCTGAGAAATTTCTGTCAGACATATTTGAAACTGATACCGAAAGAGTGAGCGTATTAACTTCGCCGAAAGGGTCTTTTTCATACAAAATGTTGGCGACTCTTATATCAATTCCGGGATATTGTTTTTCCTCTTGTTTAAGTGCTTCATCACGGTATACAGGCAATTCTACATTTGAAAGAATTTTTACTTTAATTTCGTCCCCCGGTGCAATGAGTACGTCTTTTCCTTTTCTGTATAGTGACATTCCTAAACCTACTGCGCCACCGACAGCAGCACCACCTGCAACAGTCCAGCCTTGAGATGCAATAGCTGCTTCTAACCCCAATGCCTGAACGGCCATAAATCCACCTATTGCACCACCCCCAAGAGTATAACCGACATCAGTTGCTACAATCTTAGCAGCAGCTTTTACGGGGTGCAATTTCGTAGACATTTTCCCTTCTATAGGGATTTCGCGTCCATCAGGTGTTACCAAGTAATCAAAACTTAAATTTATGTATCCGTCACGGCCTAAGCGTTTTGAGGCTGAAGATTCTTGTATTGTGCCGTGAGCAACTGTTCCTTTGGGAATAATAACTCCTTTATCACCTATCACATCACCTGTAACTTGTGCAAAAAATTCATCTCCTTCAAAGGAGAAACTGCCATCAATGACTTGTGATACAGTCATTTCGATAGTATCACGTTTTTCGAGGGTTTCGGTTTTTCCGGTATAAAGTTTTTTATCCAGTTCGACGAACTCATCATCATATTCTGCATGACCTTGAAAAACATCTTCTGCTGCAAGAGTTACATTTTGCAACAAAAATAGACTTATTAATAATAAAGCTAACCTCTTCCTCATAGCCTTATTATACTATATTCCTTAATCAAAGTCCAAATATATTTTAACATTCCCCTGTTTGGGGATTTAACAATTATTATAAAGCAGTATTCTATGGTAAGCTATAGAAGGAGATATTATTATGAACAGAAACATTTTTATTGCATTACTGATTTTTATTATTCCGTTGTGTGTGTATTGGGGACTAACACAAGATAAGTCGTTGCTTAATTTGCCGAGTAATGCGTCACAGGGGCCTGAAATTATTAAATTTTCATCTCCTATGTGTTATGAGTGTCAAGAATTGGAAAAAATCTTTGAAGAAGTTTACCCAAGCTATAGTAGTAAAATCGAATTAAAAAAAGTTGATGTAACTAAAAAGGGTAATTCTAATATTATAAAAGAATATGATGTAAAACTTGTCCCTACAACGGTGTTCAAGGATGCTAAGGGTAAAACGGTGAGAAGGATTGAAGGTTCAATACAACCTAAAATATTGGAAAATTATATAAAGGAAGCAATTAATGGATAACATTGTTCAAGTATTTTCAACAAATACAGCTTGGTACATATTGCTCGCCACATCATTTTTGGGTGGAATTTTAGCATCAATATCGCCGTGCTCACTTGCTATGTTGCCGTTAATTGTGGGGTATGTCGGTGGGTATTCCCAAGAAACACCATTCAGAACATTTTTGCAATTAATTTTCTTTATATTTGGGACAGCCATTGTATTTACGATTATAGGTGTTGTGTGCGCTCTCACAGGAAGTGTTTTTGCTTCAGCTTTTGGTGCCTATTTTACATTAATAATTGCATCTTTTTTGATGATAATGGGCTTGAAACTTGTTAGACTTTTAGATTTTGAAATTCCTGTAATTATAAAATCTATGCCAACAAACAAAACAAACTCATTGTTTGTATATCCCGTGCTTTTGGGTATAACTTTTGCACTCGCGGGGACTCCGTGTTCTACTCCAATTCTTGCAGGGATTATGGCATTTGCAGCCATTGGTAAAAATTTGTGGCTGGCGATTTTAATGTTATTCTTATTTGCGCTTGGACAAGGAACTATACTTATTATTGCAGGACTTTTTACTTCAGGTTTAAAAAACATGAAGTCATTGGCACGGTTTACGGAAATCTTGTTAAAAATTTCCGGAGTACTACTCATCGCAGTTGCTATTTTCTTCTACTGGAGAGTTTTCGCACCCCTGTTTTAAGATTTCACGTTCAACAATTTCGGCTGCAGTTCTCACAAAATGTTCGCAAGGTCTGACTTTATAGTATTCTTCAGTTCGTTTTTCAGGAGTCGGATTGTCTATTTTACGGGGTAAACTCATTAATTCACGACAAATTATTGTTCCGTACTCAGCCTTAAATTCATTGGCTAAATGCTGAATAAATTTATAATGTTCGGCTTTTGCAATATCGTCACTTGGACTTGTGTAACCTCTTTGAAGCCCTGCAAGCGCAAACATAGAACTTACTGCACCACAAACTTCGCGAAGCCTGCCCATGCCACCACCAAAAGAGGATGACACTTTTAATGCAGTTTTTTCATCAAAACCATAATGAGACGCGAAGGTTAGAAACACAGCTTGCGCACAGTTATAACCGGATTTAAAATAATCTGCTGCTTTTTGAGAAAAATCTTCCATAAAAATATTTTAAACGAAAAATGAACAAAATAAAATTTAATATCGTTTACCATTTGTAGAGAGTTAAAAAAGGTAAAAATATAAAAAGGAGAATTAATTATGACAGAAGAAAATTTAGAAATTAAAGAAAAAAAATGTAATTGTATTTGCCAATCAAAATTTTTCAAGAAATTTTTAGTAATTGCGTTAGGTTCATTTGTAGGTGTTTTTTGTGCATTAAGCTTATTTGCAGCTTTGCATAGACCACCTGTGGCGCCTTGCCCATTCAGAGGCAGAATAATGCCTCCACCTGCATATGGATGCCACCATCATTTTATGGGACACAGAATGTATAAAGGTGATTTTGACAAAATGAGAATTGAACACAGACTGGATAAAAAAGCACCTTTTGAAAGAAATAGAGAAGATATAAAAGTAAATAAATAGTTCCAAAACATCATATCTACTAAGGTCTGAGGAAAAATTGTTTTTACTCAGACCTTTTTACTTGAAATAAAAATATGTTTGTGAGAAGATTAGCAAGTGACAATTGAATTTAAGTTACAAATATGGCTGAGTAGCTCAGTTGGTGAGAGCGTGCGGCTCATACCCGCAAGGTCGACGGTTCGAATCCATCCTCAGCTATTTTTTTGTGCTTTTTGTGGGTTTTCGCCACGCGCAGGTTTTTCAAACCACAATCGGTTTTTGTTCGTTACCTC
>JAKSUP010000095.1 GCA_024408905.1 bacterium | reverse complement strand
CTCCTGTCAGCAAGCTGACATCCTCTCCGTAGGAGAGGTAGAAACTTACCTCATACCACTACTGCTTTTTATTAAATTAATTCTGTTGAGAAGTTATGTTGTATCAATTTTGTTAATAACTTGCTATAATATTTGTATGGATTTATTTACGCAACTTGAGGAAGCAAATAAACAGGTACCTTTGGCAGAAATTATGCGACCAAAGAATTTGGACGATTTTTTAGGCCAATCAAATGTTGTTGCTCCAAATTCACCATTATTAAATCTTTTAAAAACACAAAGACTTTTTTCTTTGATTTTTTGGGGAACCCCAGGGTGTGGAAAGACAACTCTTGCAAGGCTTATAGCGACGAAAGTCAATGCCCAGTTTGTGGAACTTTCTGCCGTTTCTTCCGGTATAAAAGAGATTAAGGAAACGGTTGAAAAAGCTCGTGAAGCTTTGAGGGCCGGACAAAAAACAATATTATTTATAGATGAAATACATCGTTATTCAAAAACGCAACAGGATGCATTGTTGCCTTATATTGAAAATGGAACGATATTTTTAATAGGTTCAACAACAGAAAACCCTTCATTTCAGGTTGTGCCGGCACTTTTATCAAGAGTGCAGGTGATAAGATTAAATCCTATTAATGATGTTAGTATGACAAAAATTGTTAATCGAGGGTTTGAATATTTAGAAAAAAATTATCAGCCAATTCAATATGAGGATGATGTTGTTAAATTTATTGTAAATAATGCTCGAGGGGATGCAAGATGTGCCTTAAATCTTGTTGAAAACTCTTATTTTGCAAGTAATTATTCAGGTGATACGAGGCTTTTAACCATAGAAATTTTGGAAAGTATTTCTCAAAAACGTAACACAAGGTACTCAATTCAAGAACACTATGATTGTGCATCTGCTTTTCAAAAAAGTTTACGAGGTTCAGATCCTGATGCAGCAATTTATTATTTAGCAAAAATGATAGAGGCAGGTGAAGACCCAAGATTTATTGCAAGAAGGTTAATTGTGTGTGCCTCGGAAGATGTCGGTGTTGCAGACCCAAATGCAATGAATATCGCAGTAAATGCCTACCGTGCCGTAGAAATAATTGGTATGCCGGAAGGCAGAATTCCATTGGCAAATGCTGTTGTGTATGTTGCGAAAGCTCCAAAGTCAAATAAGGCCTATCTTGCAATCGATTCAGCTTTGCAAGATATTGAAAATGGAAATGACTTTCCTCCTCCTATGCATTTAAGGGATGCACATTATAAAGATGCTTCCAAATATGGATTTGGAGAAGGTTATATATATTCTCATGATGAGCCTGAAACTTATCAACAATTTTTGCCGGATGAACTTGTAGGGAAAAAATATTTAGAGGATTAAGTATCCCAGCAGATTGCTTTATCTTTTAATATTTGATTACACTTAGTGAAGTGATCTGATGTCATAAACCCTTTGTGTGCTGAAAATGGAGAAGGATGAGTTGTGTCCATAATTACTATTGATTTTACTCCTTCAAAACACTCACCGGCTTTTTGTGCGTGGCTTCCCCAACGCATCACAATCAAGTTGCCACGGTTTTTAAGTATTGAAAAGATATTTTCAATAACAGGTTTCCAAAGGTTTGTATGTTCTTTTAAAAGTTTAGGGTCTTTCCCTTCAAATGTTAATGCTGTATTGAGTAATAAAACTCCCTGTTTTTCCCATGACAAGAGTAAATTCGTGCTATGTTTACAATTCGGGAAATCCTGTTTAAGTTTTTTGAATATATTTTTTAATGATGCCGGAGTTCTGTCGGAGAGGCTTGAAAAAGCTAAACCGTGTGCGTGTTCTGGACTTGGGTAAGGATCTTGCCCAATGATTAAAACTTTAACATTATCTAATGGGCATAATTTAATTGAGTTTAAAATATTTTCTTGGTCGGGTAAAATTTGAACATTTTTGCGTTTTTCTTCTATTTGCAACATAATATGACGAATTAAATTAATATCCAACCCTGCATCTATCCAGCTTTTATCAATTCCAAAATTATTCATTACTATTTCCTGACTAAAGCCTTGTTGAACTGTTGTTTATAGTAATCCATATTGATATTCAAATCTTCACCTATTTGGAATAGCATTACAAGAAGCTCTCTATCTGCTGAACAGGTCATATTGTTAATTAGTTCTTCAAGGTTTGTAACGATTTTTGCGAAGAAATAATTTTGTGCTTCTGAGATATCAATATTAAGTTCGAGTTTACCTATGCTATCAAGGATTTCTAATGTGACATCTACTTGTTGAATATCAAGTGCATAAGCTAATCTGCTTATATTTTGAGCAATTTTTTTGCTAAAAATCTTGGCAGTTGGTGTTTTGTCTATTTCAATTCCAATCCTTTTTGCTTCAAAATTTATATCAGAAGCTTGTTGAATAATATCAGGAGTCAAAAATCCTTTAGATTCTACAAATAATTCATTAAACTGTTTTGTTAAAACGTATTGAGCAGAAATTTTAAACTCATTAGGAACTTCTAAGCCTAAGTCTTGCATTTGAGAAATCGAACCTTTGCCTTCGTTATACATGGATTCATAAGTATTTGCAAAAGTTTGAAGCTTGTCCTTTAACATAGTTTGAAGAACCCTGCGTCTTTCTTCTATGAAGATATCTTTAAGAGTAAAATATTCTGTTCCGAAATAGTTATCAATTGTCCTTATTATTTCTGTCAGAGGTGAAACAAGATAAGTTCTTATAAGTTCTTTTCTTGTTTCCATAAAGTTTTCGGAATATTCTTTGATTGCACAATGGAAATCTCCACCGGAGAATTGTAAAAGTGCAAATACGAGATTAGTCTTTTCTAATGTTATCATTGATTTTACTTCAATGTGTCCGATTATTAATTGCGAGTTTCCCTTTGCTATTTTTTTGTATGAATGTTTTTTAATTTTGTAACAATAGACGTTTTCTTCATCTTCGGTTTCTTTGTATAGAGATGAAATTGCCCACAAACTTACAATCTGTTTTGGTGTGACAACAGATGGTTTTACAAATTTTTCGTAAACATCTTTACCTGTCCCATATTCAGGCAAGTTACTTTGTGCTTCAGATAAAATTTCTAAGAATTTTGTTTCAAAATCTTTTTTTACAAATGTTTTGGCAAGTTGCATAACTCTTGCTGCGTATTTCATAATCTGGACTGTTTCAATGCCTGAAATTTCAGAGAAGAACCAGCCGCAACTTGTGTACATAAGCATTCCTTGACGTTGAATTTCAAGCAGTTCCATAGCTTCTACTTGTTGTTCTTCTGTTAATTCGGCTTGGAAGTATTCTTCTTGGAAAGCTTTTACATTGGCTTCACTTCTGTCTAAAATTACTGATATGTAGTTATTTCTTGCTTCTTCAGGATTTAAGAAATATTTTTTGCCGATTTTTTTATATAATGCTGCCATTTCATCTCTTAAATAATCAAGAGCATTACGCAAAGGCTTACGCCATTTTTGATTCCACCCCGGGTGTCCTCCTGTTGAGCATCCACAGTCTTCACACCAACGACCTACACCGTGGAAACAGCTCCAAGAAGAAACCGGTTTTAAATCTACTTCCCAGTCGCTTGCGTAGTTTTCCAAATATTCAGCATAATTTGTTACATTAAATCCACAATCTTTAACTTTTACTTTCATCGCATATGCTAATGCCATATCTCCGAATTTCGTGTGGTGTCCGTAACTTTCACCATCAGTTGCGATATTTATCAGCTGTGGATAATTTCTTGCATTGCATATTCCGTCAGCAAGTCTGTTTACGAATTTACTTCCGTCTTTCAAAATTTCATCAAAAGCAACAGATTTTGATATTGCACCGTCATAGAAGAACAAATCAATATATTTCCCCGGTGCTGATTTTATATAATATCTGTATGAACGTGCAGGGTCAATGTTTCCCCAACTTACGTCCTGCCAATTTTCTTCACCCTGTTGTCTTATTTTTTGAGCTTGATACGGTGAAAGAATAGTAAACTTTATACCGGTTTCAACTAAAACTCTTAATGTATCATCATCAACGGCTGTTTCTGCAAGCCACATACCTTCAGGCTCTCTGCCAAAGCGATATTCAAAATCCTTTTTGCCCCATTTGACTTGTGCCTGTTTATCCATTTCGTTTGCAAGTGGCATAATCATATGGTTGTATACTTGCGCTAAAGCATTACCATGTCCTGCGTGTGCTTTTCTGCTTGCTATGTCAGCTTTTATAATTCTTTCATAAGTTGGTGTTGCATATTCTTCAAGCCAAGAAAGAAGGGTTGGACCGAAGTTGTAACTTATATATTCGTAATTATTTACTACATTTAGTATCTGATTTTTTGAATCAACGATTTTTGAAACAGAGTTTGGGTTATAGCATTCTAAATTAATTCTTTCATTCCAGTCGTGGAATGGAAGCGCACTATCTTGCTGCTCGATTGCTTCGAGCCATGGGTTTTCTCTTGGGGGTTGATAAAAGTGACCGTGTATTGTCAAAAACACTTTATCTTTATCTTTTTCCATGTCCTTCATTCTTATTTAACTCCGTTTTTTTCAGGTGCCTTCTTTGTAATTGTGATATCGTCAACATCAATCCAAGCATCTCCTAATGCATCAGAGAATACTTTGCCTGTAAATTTAATTTCATCATCTGATTTTAAGTCAATATGTTTTTTTTTTTCTTTTCTTTTTAAAAACAATTTCATTTCTGATAATGGAATATCATATGTTGTATCAGGACGTTTAATCAAAAATGTAATGTATTTGTCAGATTGTCTTAAGGCTGTTTTGTAATCCAAGCCTAAGGTTGAAAATTGCGAAAATTTTCCGTTAATAGTAACTGTTTTATTCAAATAATTGCCTGGAGAATTTATAATATCTATCGGATTTGTTCCAACAGAAGTTTGTTGTGTGCTTTGTGTTGCTGTTTCTGTCGGTACTGCAACTACTTCTTTAATACAGACATTACTTGTTGTTAGTACAATTGCGCATGTCAAAACCAAAAATACGGACTTTATATATCTAAATTTTTTCATTCAAGAACCTCTCTTTCTGTCATTATAGCATATTATAGTAAGATTGTAAAAAAAATATATTTCAATTTGCGTATGAGATAAGTTTCTGCTATATTATAAGATATGAAAGACTTGGATACAATTAATAGAGAGAGGGAAGAAAGAAAAAATCTTTCTCAGTATAAAGAACTAATCGAAACTATATCTAAGGTAGAGTATAAAAAGTTTTCTAACTTAGGACTTATAGAACTTTCTGAAGTTATTAATTTGGCTAATTATACTGTTTACTATTTAGTTAACAATTCTAAGAATAAAGAATTGTATAATGAGGCTTATTTAACTAAAGCTATAAAATGGGCTGTAAGAAACGAAATGCGCCGTCGTTACAAATGGTATTCTATGAAAAATGATGATCAGCCTGATGCAGAAGTTGTTAAAGATGCTGTTTACAAAACAATTTTATCTATTGAAGAAATGGCAGACGCTGATAATCCTACTTTAATTAAGGATAAATCTCGTAATCCTGAGGAAACGGCTGAAATCGTAGAATTAAAGAAAAGAATTTGTGAAGTTATGAAGAAGCTCTCTCAAAGAGAACAAGATTTAATAGAAGCAAAGTATTTTTACGACAAAAAACTCAAAGACATATCGGATGAATTCGGAATTTCGCAATCGCGAATATCGAGAATTATACAAAATGGATTAGATAAAGTTAAGAAAGAGTTATTAAAACAGGAAGAATTAGATGAAAACGATATTTGAGAAATCAACCGGAGTTGATGGGATAAGTTTAGGGTTAGATAATAAGTGTGATATTGATGTATCA
>JAKSUP010000094.1 GCA_024408905.1 bacterium | reverse complement strand
ATATTGCAACAAGCGTATTGCAATTGCAGGACAGCACTTTAGACAAACATGAATATAATCACAGAAACAAAGATGAAGATTTGGAATTTATTTCTAAATACGAAAGTTTCAAATCACGATATTCCGTTTCTCATACATAAACAGTTAAAGTTTTATTGTTCTGAATATTGTTGAATATTTGTGGTTTCCATAATATACGACAACGGATACAAAGTAATTTTCTAAATCATTTATTTCCATATAACATTTAATCGGGTCACGGCGTTTTGAACTTTTCATTTTTCCAAATGCGCTAAGTGTTTTCATGTGGACTTTTTGCCCGAAAGTATACTTTGGCTTAGGCAAATGATCGTCATAGAAGAATTCGGGAGTAATATCTCTTTCGTAAACAGGGATTATGTTTGAAACACAACCGTTTTGTTTGAATAATAAATACCATTTTCCTTTGTGTTCGCGTGGGGTTAAAAGGTAATACCCCGGTTCTATTGTCTGTTTCTTAAAATACAATGCAGAATTCAGTCTTAATAACGGATAAGGTGACCATGTCGCATCTTTCATATCATAATATTGATCTGGGTCAATATTATGTAAATATGAAAAATTTGCAGGTTCTAAATCTGAGTATATTTTTGCATAATTCTTTGTTGGTTTAACTGTAATCGGTTCAACGGGGTTTGTGTCATTTGACGGGTATTCAAACTCCGGTGATTCATCTTGGGTTGTATCAATATCCTCAAATTCTTGTGTGCTATTAATAGGTGCGTCTGATAACGGCCTATAATCAGCACAAACAGGTAATGTAATTAATAATGCAATTAATATCGGTAAAAATTTATTCATACAAATATTTTAATAGATTTTTGAATAAAATCAAGAAAAGCTATTATTAGTTTACAAAACTTGCATTTTTTATAAAATGTATTATAATAATCATGTGCAGTTGATTTAACTGTTTATTTTGATTTAAATCTCATTATTTATTTGGTAGGATATTAGATTAAATTATTAGAATTCATGTAATATTTATTTATTTTGGTTAAGAGGCTTTTATTATGTATGTAAACAAGTGCATCAAATGTGGCGCAGAGTTCGAAACAAAGAACCCCAAGAGAGTAATTTGTCCAAACTGCTTGTATGCAGATAAGACAGAAGGTGCTGAAGAAAAACCTTTACAAAGTTACAGTTCGTATTCGGCTGATCAGCAACAGCAACGCCCAAGGAGTTATGACAGACCACAAGGTGGTTACAGAAATAACAATTACAACAGAGATGGTCAAGGATATAATAGGGATCGCAATCAAGAAGGTGGTGGATTCCAAAGACGTGATAACCACGGTGGCTATCAACAACGCAGACCTGATGGTAACAGAGATAATAGAGGTGGTTTTAGAAACAATTATGCCTCAGGTGGCAGGAATAATGGTGGATTCCAAAGACGACCTATGAATAAAAGACCAAGACCACAAAAACAAAACAGACCATTATTGATAAGTAAGGAGCAATTAGAACAAATTGAAGCACTTTATAAGGTAATGTTACCTTTGCCTAACCCTGATGCTCATGAAGTAATCGGGACACATTTGGGTATCGAACCACAAAAAGTGTTCTTTGGTATAAACTTGGTTCGCCAAAAGATGATGTTGCCGAAATTACCGTTCCCTAAACGTAAATTAGCAATATCACCTGATCAATTGATTGCTATTAAGAGTTTGTATGAACCATTATTGCCGTTGCCTCCAATCGGTTGTCACAAAATTATTGCAGCTCAATTAAAAATGGATGAATGGCGTGTTCACGTAGGTATCAAACTTGTTCGTGCTCAATTAGGTTTGGAACGCTGGAACGAAGATAGAGCAGATAAACCTGCTAATTGTAAAGAAGTAAAACACGAAAAAGTGACAGAACCAAAAGCAGAAAAACCTGCAGAAGTTTCTGAGACCGTTGTAGCAGAAGAAAAACCAAAAAGAGGAAGAAAACCTAAAAAGACTGATGATGAAGGATAGTTACGTTTCAGTTGGTAAAATTCTTAATTTCCACGGTGTACGTGGAGAAGCGAAGTTTGGTTATTCAAAAAACAGAGAGGATTTTCTTTCCAAATTAAAACAGGTTTATGTTTTAATTGACGGTGTCTATGAGTCGTTGGAAATTTCTAATCTAAAGTTTACTCCTAAATGCGCTATTATAAAGTTTAAAGGTATTGATACTTTAAACGATATTGTTAAGTATAAAGGCAGTCTTATCTTTGTAGATGAAAATTCTGCAAGGGAATTTTTAGAAGAAGACGAATTTTTAATTGACGAACTTGTGGGACTTGATGTTTATGACGGTGAAAAACTTGTTGGTGCTGTTGTAGGAGTTTCAAACAATGGTGCCAGTGATTTATTGTCAGTAAAAACGCTAACTAAAAATATATGTTTAGTTCCTTTTGTAAAAGCAATTGTTACTTCAGTTGATATAAAACAAAAAAAGATACAAATAAATAATCTTGAGGGGTTACTCTCATGAGATTTGATGTTCTGACATTATTCCCTGAATTAATTCAATCGCACATGGATTTTAGCATAATGAAGCGTGCGCAAGACGATGGAATTATCGAAGTGAATACCGTTAATCCTCGTGATTATTCTGAAGATAAAAAACATCATAGAGTTGATGATACTCCTTATGGTGGTGGAGCAGGTATGGTACTGGCACCACAACCTTATGTTGATGCGTATGAAGGGGTAAACAAATTAAGTAACTCTGTTACTCTTATGATGACACCTCAAGGCGAGCCGTTTACGGATGAATTATCTAATGAACTTGCAAAATACGAACAAATAATTATTCTATGTGGTCATTATGAGGGGTTTGATGAACGTATACGGGAAATTATTAAACCGAGAGAAATCTCTATAGGCGATTTTGTGCTGACGGGTGGAGAATTACCTGCATTGTGTGTGATTGATAGTGTTTCAAGAAAAATAGAAGGTACGCTCGGCAAAATAGAATCAGCGCATGATGATAGTTTTTCTGACGGACTATTGGAGTATCCTCAATATACCAAACCACGTGAATATAGAGGTCTGGAAGTGCCTGAAGTTCTTTTAAACGGTAATCACAAATTAATCGAAGAATACAGACTGGCTCAAAAAATCGAACGCACCAAAAAACGTCGCCCTGACTTGTATGAAAAGTGGAAAGCCAACCATTAAATATGGTCGAAATACATTTCTTGTATAATTCCGATGATTTTATTTAAGAAGTTTTTGTATTTAATTCTGTCTGCGTATCCTGAAAGAACAATATCTGCGTGTTGTTTGCATGGTCTTATGTAGAATGCTGCTTTTTGGTTAGCGTTTTCATAAATTATTGATGCAGATTCTCCCAAACCTCTTTCTTCTGCTCTTATAAAGAAGCGTTTTTTCTTTAAGTCTTCAGGAATGTCAACATAAATTTTGAAATCAAAAGCATCTTTAACTTTTTCCGTAAGCGTAAATAAACCTTCCGAAATAATAACTTTGGAAGGTTTTGCTAAAGTATAATTGTCATGACGGATAGCTGTGCCTGACATATCATATTTAGGAAGATAAGTAGACTTTCCTGCTAATAATTCCTTGATATGTTTGCTCATAAGTTCAAGTTCTAAAGCTTCAGGAACATCTAAATCATAATTTTTTGCGAATGCTGCAAAGCTGCCTGCAGCTTTTACCATTTCTGAACGGTCATAATAATAGTCGTCTGTATTTACACGTGTAATGGCATCTTCTATCCCGAATTCTGTTGCAAAAGATTCTATCGTATCAATTAAATCTTTTGTAATAGTAGATTTCCCACTCGCCGTTTCTCCTGCAATACCTATTGATGCAGGCATCTTAATTCTGCCTGACAAATACCCCGCAATTTTTTTGACTACAATTGGTTTGTAAGACAAAACAACTGAATCAGGGGTGTTAACTTCTTTTTCAAAAATATTGAATAAATAATGCTCCAGTCTGTCACTTTCGCTTGACGGACTTGTTATATATTGTGACTCTTTAGATTTATTTATTAAATTGTCGGTTAAATTTTGTTGTAACATAAAAGCTAAATCTTTTCCTTGTTCTATTATACATAACAAAAACAAAAAAAAAAGTTTTTTGCTTAAAAAATAAATATATCTTAACAATTGGGGGGGGGGTAAATATAGGGGGAAATATAGGGGTAAATATGGCACTAAGATACTAAGGCACTATGGCAGTAAGAATCCGTTTCCGGCCAAGAATGTTCAAAAGAACATATAAAATGACTTTGATGTATGTATGGGAATTCTTCATGTAACAACTCAGCTGAATTAATTTAATAAAAAGCAGTAGTGATATGAGGTAAGTTTCTACCTCTCCTACGGAGAGGATGTCAGCTTGCTGACAGGAGATGGTATGATGAAAGGCAGGAAAGCAGATGTTTTTACCCCCTCTGTCACTCTGTGACATCTCCCCAAGGGGAGATAGTGATGTGTAAAGATTAATTCTACTGAGTAGTTACATTTTGGAGCAAATGTAACGAAATGTAAAGATGAATTTTTAGGGGTTTACAACAAGACTGAAACCCTTGTAAAATATGCTATATGATATGATATAATATGAATCAAACTGTGTCTTTGATAGGCAAGTTTTTAACTCCAAAATTCTTTATATAGGTACAAGGGAAATTTAAAATAGAATACATCAAATTATTAAATGGGGATAAAATTTTAGTTTTTCTTGGGGATTTTATTAAAAGAAAAGGAGAAAATTATGCTAATTAAAAGAATCGCAACATGTCTATTCAAAAGAAATAATGTAGGTACACAAGTTGGTCAAAAAGGAAAACAATTATTAGATGATTATACACGATTAGTAACTTCAAAAAGGGTTAATCCGAAAGACTTCGCCAGTACATTACAGAAAGATTTAGCATCCGGCGAAATGGCAAATTTTAATATTATGACCGGCGAAAGAATAAAATATCCAAAATCTGTTATTAAAAATTTTCAAGCGTATCAAGCATAGCACGTAGAAATAAAGATATAAATTTGGTATGCTAAAGCATACCCTACTACCTACGCAACTCTTAGTCGTTCGCAAAGATAAGTATTGACTATGCAGTTGTCCATTTTTTAGGGTCAAATCGCATATCTGTTAATTTAATTTTCATGCTTTTTGCATAAGGGGTAAATTTTGATATCAGCATAATTTTACGCAAACTCAATTCTTGCGCAATAACGGGGTTTTCGCATGCCACAACCATTACTCCTCCCGGCAACATACTAAACGGACGAGATTTGCTTTTGTATTTGTCGGGTAAAATACTGTCCCAAAAATTATATAAATTAGTTCTTGTAACTGCTTTCTTCAATTGAGGATTGTCCATCATTGATTCAATGATAGTTTCTACACCTTCAAAATCTGAATATAAGACCTTTCCCATCTATTCCCTCAAAATTGGTTTATGCAAAACTGTTTGTCTATGGTATTATGTAACAATGGAATGTAAATTAGATGATATCATAAAAAATTCAAAAAAGATACTTTTATTAAGCCATGTAAACCCTGACGGTGATACATTGGGTTCTATGTGTGCAATGTATTCAATGATATATAATCGCTTTAAAATTAAAGCCGATATGAACGTAGTTTCTAACATTCCTTTCAATTACAAATTTTTACCAAATATAAATTTGGCACAAAGAGTTTTTGATCAATCGCTTGTTTATGATTTGGTTATAACTCTTGATGTTGCAGCAATAGACAGGGTGCGTGATTCAAAAATCTTTTTTGATAAAGCTAAATGTACTGTAAATATTGACCACCATAAAACAAACCCGGGGTTTGGGGATTATCAAATAATAA
>JAKSUP010000093.1 GCA_024408905.1 bacterium | reverse complement strand
AAAAGGTTTTGTAAAAGACGGATTTATTGTAGATTTAAGTACAACTAAAGATACTTCTCAATTAGTCCTTGAATTGAGTTCTGTTATGGAGCATCCGGATGTCAGAGAAAAGAAAATATGCTTAAAACTTGGTGATATTGATTTGAGTCAGTCACAACTATTAAGTATAAAAGCTTTGATTGAATCCATGGATGCGCAAATCGCTTTTATCGATACTAAATCTGAACAGACAGAAGCTGCAGCTACAAGTTTAGGAATAGAAAAATCAAGCTGTATAGATAATGTTGAAGAAGTTGCAACATACAAGGCAAAAGAAGTTGAGCCGGAAGTTGTTTCTGAAGACGCAATTTTAGATGAAATAGAAAATTCTGATGCGACAGAAGATGCAGAAGAAGTTAAAACAGTTGAAGTTCATGCAGATATCCCTGCTGCTGAAGATGTTGTAAAAACACTTGACGGAGTAGAAGATATATATACAGAACAATCTACCCAAGTTGTTTCAGAAATTATACCTTCAGAACATTTTGAAACTAATTTTCAATCATTAGCGCTTGATGAAGGACTTGTTACTCCTGAAGAAGTTAGCAAATATATTTTACTTGATACGGGTGATGTTTTACCGGAAGGTGCTGTTGAAAACACAACTGATACAAAAACATTACCGACATTGTATTTGAGCCAAAATTTACGTTCAGGTCAAACTGTAAATTATGAAGGCAATGTTTTGATACTTGGTGATGCACATCCAGGCAGCGAAATTGTTGCAGATGGTGACATTACAGTTTGGGGTATTTTGGGTGGTATTGCTCATGCTGGTGCAAGAGGTAATATTACTGCAAAAGTCAGAGCATTAAAACTTAACGCAATTCAGCTGAGAATTGCAGGGCTTTATGCTCGCCGTAATGACACATTGAATGTGCCTTACGTACAAAAATCAAATGAGTTTACTCCGGAAGAAGCTCAAATTGAAGATGGAAGAATAGTTATTTATAAAAAGTTAAGGAGAGATTAATGACTGGTCGAGTTATAGTAATCACATCAGGAAAAGGTGGAGTCGGCAAAACAACAACTAGTGCCAATATCGGTACTGCTCTTGCTAAAGAAGGTTACAAAGTTGTTCTAATTGATACTGACCTTGGATTGAGAAATTTAGACTTGCTATTAGGTCTTGAAAATAGAATTGTTTATACAATTGTTGATGTTATAGAAGAACGCTGCAAGCTTAAACAAGCGTTAGTAAAAGATAAGAAAAATCCGAATTTGTCACTTTTAGCAGCTGCACAAACTCGTGATAAATCTGCAGTTAACGCTGAACAATTAAAAGAAATTTGCGACAAATTGAAAGAGAAAAACGATTTCGTTTTAGTTGATTGTCCTGCAGGTATTGAACAAGGATTCCAAAATGCTGTAGCAGGAGCTTCTGAAGCAATAGTTGTTACAACTCCTGAAATGTCTGCAATTCGTGATGCTGATAGAATTATCGGTTTACTTGAAGCAAAGGAAGAAATCGAAAGCTACAAACTATTATTAAACAGAGTCCGTCCAAGTTTGATTAAGTCGAATGAAATGATGAGCGTAGATGATGTTGTAGAAATTCTTTCTTGTCCTTTGATAGGTATAATTCCTGAAGATACAGGTATCATTACTTCAACAAACAAGGGCGAACCTATTGTTAATGACGAAAATGCGCTTGCAGGCAAAGCATACAGAAATGTTGCTCAAAGAATATTAGGCGAAGAAGTTCCTTTCTTGGATTTGGATGAACCAAAAGGATTGATGGCAAAGGTTAAAAATATTTGGGAAAAATTGAAAGCGAAGGTGTAAGATGGGGCTTTTAACAGATATTTATAACACAGTTGCCAAGTTTTTCAGACCTCAAGAAGAACTTGATGGTGATGCATCAAAATCAGTTGCAACAAATAGGTTAAAACTTGTTTTAATGCAAGACAGAACAAATTTAACTCCAAAAATTTTGGAACAAATGCGTGGTGAAATGATTGACCTTCTTTCTAAATACCTTGAAATGGATAAGGATATGTTAGAATTGAACTTTGAACAAGAAGGTGACCAAGTTGCTTTAATGCTTTCTATCCCTGTAATTCGTGCAAAAGACGAAGATGAAATCGAAGAAGCATTAAAAGCTGAAAAAGAAAATTCTGATGAAGATTTTGAAGATGATGAAGATGAATCGGATGACGATGAAGATGATGATACTGATGTTTGCGTAGAGGATGAAACTGATGAAGACAGCGAAACTGTTGAAGAATCTGCAGAAGACACAGAAGAAGTAAAACCTAAGAAAAAAAGACGTAAGAAAAAGGTTACAACTCCTGAGGATATGCAAACAAGTGAAGCAGAAGATATAAATAATGATGCTGTTCAAGAAACAACAGAAAATGCTGTTGTTGAAGAATAGCTCATATTAAAAAAGAGAGCTTAGATGGAATTTTAACAAAAGTTCCATCTTTTTTTTTACCCAAAAATTAAAAAGTAGTATATGAACCTATAACCCTGACACTTTTTGATAGAGGTTCAAGTTCAGATAACAAATTTTTAATTAATTCATCTTTTTTGTGACCGTCAAAGTCTATAAACACAGCTTGTTCATCAGAATTATTGTTCATCATTTTAGAATTTATTTGTGTGATATTAACGTGATATTTTACAAAAACTTTAACAATATCCATCAAAACACCGGCACGGTCTTCTAAGAATAATACAATACTCGTTTTATCTTTGCCGGTTGGTTCTGTTTCTGCATCGCCTATAACAATAAAGCGTCTGTTATTATTTTTGGCATCTTCGATGTGTTCACGCAAAACATTTAAGTTATAGATTTCGGCTGTTTTTGGTGTACCGATTATTGAATAGGTAATATTATAATTGTTTAATAATCTTGCAGATTCATCCATATTTTCAGCAACAACAACATTTAGTTGTCTTGGCATTTCATCTTTTATGAAGGTTTTACATTTAGCCAAAGCGTTTGGGTTTGAAATAAGCCCCATAATGCTATAAAATTCGGTTGTTTTAGATAAAATACAGTCATTAACAGGGATGGTGGTTTCAGCTAAGATTTGGATATTTTGATTTTTTGTCATAATCAAGTTATCAACGGTTTCTCTTATTATTCCTTTGTAAGAAGTTTCTACAGGGATTATTGCTATTGCATTACAATTTTCATCAACGTATTCTATACAGTCTTTTATGCCATTTAAAGAGCGTTGATATAAATACAAATCGTAAGCTTTAAACAGCTTATCTTTAGCCATTTCGGAATAAGAACCACCTTGTCCTAAACACACTACTTCATTAAAATCTTCAAACATATAAACTCCAATTTTCTTAATTTTAAACTAAACAAACATTTTTGTAAACTTTTGTAACAATTCGCCCTGAAATCCTAAAGTTTTTATTTAAAAGAGCCGTAAACACATGATGTAAGAAAGGTTTTAAATTTTTGACGTCATAACCTGATTACAAAGTAAGATAAAGGTAAAGGAATCGTAAGTGGTGGATTTCGGTAAATACGACAAAAACGGAAAAGGATTTGACTTTGAGCAATTTAGATCAAAGCTGGATTCTGAAGAAGTCAAAAAGAACAAAGAGTTGCAAAAATTCTTTGGGGTTTTTGATACCGAAAACCATAATGGCATAATTGATACCGATTCAGAATGTAATTCTTTATTTGCAAAAGCCAATCAATATGACAAAAACAAAGACGGAACTTTGGATGATTCAGAGATTTCTGAAATGCTAAATTCAGAACCTGATATGCAAGCAATCAAAGACGATAAGAATATTTTTGATGCAGTTAAAAGCTTTTTCAGTGGTTTAAATAAATCAGAAGAACAAGATCTTAAAAAGACTGTTATAGATGGTGTCGAAATATACAGAAAAGACGGAAAAATTGTTAAAAAGAAAAACGGAAATAAAACCATTGAATATACCTATAACAAAACTGACGACGGAAAGGAATATGTAACACTTCAAACCCCTACATCAATAATTGAGGTTTCTAAAGTAGATGAAGAAGATGGAACTTTTCTTGAAGATGATTTTATTAGAGAAGCAACTATAAATTTAAACGGGCAATATGTAATTGTTGAAAAAAACAAAGAAGGTAACATTATTGAAACAGTTATACAAAACGAAACGGAATGGACTACAGCAATTTACAATACAAATTATGTACATTTATATAATCTTTTTAGAGATTATTTGTCAAAGACATATCAAGAATATACAAAAGATGGTAAGCAATTCTTTGTTAATTATGACGAAAACGGTAATACAATTACACATGCAAAAAACGGCGATTCTGTTTCAAGATTAACCGACAAATTCGATTTTCAAAATGTCGAAGAATTTTATGCTTTGAACCCTAGTGCAAAAAATAAAGGATTATTGGTAGGTCAAAATATTGTTGTACCAAATATGCTTGATGCGAATGATGAAAGAATTATTTCTCAAGGTGATGTAAATGAAGAATTGAATAAATACAGTATTGACCAATTCAGAACAAAACATCTTGCTAATATTTCTAAAGAAACTTTTAATGCTTTAAACAAAATTCAGGGTTTTGAACTTAATAATGATAACGTTGGAATGTATTTCAAATTCAATGCTCTTGATGGCGGAATTCAGAAACTAGTATTAGATGACATTATGACATTATCTAAACAAGGTAAAACTCCTGATGAAATAAAAGAATACTTCTTACAAGATACTAATGCGCCACAAGAGAAAGTAGCAGAAGGTGTAACAAGAAGAATAAACCTTTTTGACGGGTTTACTATTAATTTAAGAGCCTTTGACGGTGAGAGTTTAAAAGGTGATCTGTCTGTAAAAGGCTTTGTAGAACAAGAACTCGGGTTAGATATTTCAAAAGGTGAGGGCAAAAAATTATATGATGCGTTGTGTAATGTGTCAGATGGTTATATTGCTAAAGATATAGAAGAAATGTTTTCTAATATAAAGTATAGGACAACTGTTGATTATTATAAACTTTATGCTCTTCAAGATGAAGAAATTAAGAGTGGCAAAAAGCATGATAATAAATTGTATAGGGCAGATTTATTAATGCATAAAGAAAACCCACCACTAACTCCCGACGAAGCAAAAGAAATGTATAAAGCAGTAATCAAAAAACTTACTTCCCCAGAAGGTACAGTTGTTAGTACTAAATATGATAACTTTATTAACAATCACAAAGATTCATATTTAAGAGATTTTACAGCTGATATGATAGCAATGTTACATGGACAAGGTGCAGAAATCTTTAAACAAACAGGTGCAAGCAAGGATATGTTACAGTTAGGATATGTATTAAACCCAATCGCAAATTATTATGCTACAAAGGGCAAAGATATATATGAACGAATGAATTATGACGGTTGTATTGGCGACAATATATTAACAACATCATTGGAAGTTTATACAATGAGCCAAAATATAAATGGGATACAAAAAGGTGTTAAATATGATAAAGCAAAAATTAAAAAATGTTATGACGTATTTCATAACCCAAAATCTACCGAAGCTCAAAAGAAAAAAGCTATGGAAGAAGCATTTGGATATGGTGTTGTAAATACTGCAACAGAATTGGCCGGTACATCAAACTTCATTGATGGTGCAACGGATATGGCATTATTACTTTATGGAACAGGCGCTATCAGTAAAGTATTGACAAAAGGTATTGCGTTAGCATCAAGAGGTGCAAAAGTTACGACAACTGCTGCAAGAGCGATAAAAGGCGGCAAAAATGCAGCAACTTTTGGTGAACGTTTGTTACAAGTCGGAACTTCTGCAACAACATTTGCTATTTGGGATAGTTTTAGATATACACTTGGTTATTATACAAACGATATTGATGAAACACAACTCGGTGAAAATTCATATACTTATGGAGA
>JAKSUP010000092.1 GCA_024408905.1 bacterium | reverse complement strand
ACTCCGGGACCTAAAATATTTTTAAGTTCAAGAGTTACACCTTCTTCGGTCTTTTTTAAAGAACCTTTTTGATAAACGCGTTTGATTAAAAATTCAGGAACGACTACCATCTTTTACCTCTATTTATTTGTAATATCGCAGAAAATTTATTTAAACAATTGATGATGATATTTATCACCTATCTCTATTATAACATTCCTTGCCTCGTTTTTAAAGTCCCAAACAGTCGGAATGTTTTTCTCTCTTTGCCATACAACTATATCAAGAGTGTTATGTTCTTGTAAAAATGATGTTATTAGGTAAAATTTTTCCTGAACATGCGCTCTTTTAATATACCTTCCGATTTTTTCACCATTCAAAAAGATAGTTGCACGTCTATATGGAAAATCTTTTAGGTACAAATATTTTGAAAAATCGTGATCAACTTTAAAATTAACATCAAAAGCAGAAGTGATTTTCAGTAAATATGGTGCTGTGCTTTCCCAATATTTATCTCTCTGACAAGAAAGTTTTTCACAAACAAAAAACTCAATATTCATTTCAGGCTCTGTTTTAAATGTTACCAAACCTCTCGGGTTATTTGTATCGCCCGAAAATCCTTTATCAAAACCGAGGTTTTCAACCAATATGGTTAAATCATTTTGTGATTTATCCAAAATGTTTTTATTAAGTGGGATTTGAATTGTTTCCGGAACTTCTTGTAAATTTTCAAGTTTATAACTGTTTCGGCTCAAGACTTCTTTACCGTTTACATAAACAGCAAACAGGTGACGTGCAGAAAGAGTAATCTCTTCTATTGTGTCAGGGATTTGTGCCTTGTACCAAATAAATTCATCGTAAAATTTACAAGACAAAGAATCCGTTTTCCCTGATATTTTACGCCATTTTGTATAATCGAAATCCGGATCAATTTCGTTCGCACATAATGTTACTTCATGGTTTTTTAATTCTAATGGCTTTTCAAATTTATTTACTTTATAAGCTTTTTTGGAGAAACCGTTTTTGAGATCAAAATATGCAACTTCCTTTGTATTTGATAAACCAATAACTCCATTCGGTTTTAAGATATCTGCGTTAAAAATTATTTTATCATCAATAATCCAAGTTTTATCCGTAAGTTCTTTTTTCAAGAATATAATTTCTGTTACTTTTCCGTCTTTTTCGTATATTTTACGTTCATAATCAGGTTGATTAGCAGAAATAATTTCACCATTAATCATTAAGTGAGAATTTTTATCTGAAATAAAGAAAACACAGTCTTTATTTTCGTCAGATAGTTTAGTAAAAATTTCTGTGTCAGCAAAATCAATTTCGCAAGCCTTTAATTTTAGATTTTTAGGACAAATTTTCATCGCATAAGGGGATAAATTAGCTTTAAATCCTTCAGGAAGTTCTAAGTTTTTAGTTTCATTATTGAAATTTCTTAAGAACAACCATTGACAATTATTTGTATTATCTTGCCTTAGTTTTGTATAAATATTTTCTTCGCAAAAGTCGTACGGTAAAGGTTCTGTATTTGACAGGTCGAAAGCATTCAGAAAATAGTTAATCTCTTTTGCCTTATAATAGTTTGAATGTAATTTTCCGTACTCATCTACAGGTGCTGCAAATTCGTAACTTGTATAGACTTCATCACTTGCCAAATTGTCCCAAGAAGTCCCGCCACACGCCATATAATGGTTAAAAATAGTCACACCTTGCGAGATAGCAGTTTTTGTCATTATATTGATAAACTCATCTCCGAGAGCTTTTCTCATATGTTCATAACCTGAGCCGTCCCATTTATCAAACCATCCGGCTTGCATTTCGGCGACATAGATTGGGCAAGTATCTTTGAATGAGCGACACATGTCTTCAAGATTATCGAGTGTATCGAAACAAAAATTATCAACTTTCCAATTTTGTTTAGGATTTATATATGGATAGAGGTCACAAGCGTAGATATCAACAACATCTGTCCAAAGTCCGGCTATATATGCGTCATTATGAAAGATTGGACAAGTTATACCACGTTCTCTGGCCATTTGGTAGAGTTTACGCATATATTCTTCATCCATTTCATCTGTTGCATATTCATTTTCTATTTGGAAAAGAATCACATTATCAAATTCTCTGATTATCGGAATAATTTGGTCATACCATTCCGTAATACAGTCCATATATTCTTGAGAATAGTGATATTCTGTACCAATTCTGTTGCGTGGGATTATATTTTCTTTTTCCAAAAGCCACAATGGAAGTCCACCTGCACTAACTTCTGCGTTGATAAACGGGCCAGGACGAGCAATTACAAAAAGCCCTTCGTCTTTAGCTGCTTGGAGTATTTTTCTTACATCTTTAAATCCGGTAAAATCATATTCACCTTGGGCGATGCTATGATAACCCCAATGGAAATAGATATCTACAGCATTATAGCCGGCAGATTTCATTTTTGCAAATCGGTCTTTTTCCATGCCGGGAGAACGGAAATAGTGGTATGCGCCACTTTTTACAAAAACTCTTTGACCATTTATTATAAGAGAATGCTTGTCGAATTTGATATCCATTCTTTGATTTTGCAATATTTTTCAAAATAAATCAAGTTGTTTTATTGAAAAGCTTTATTTTTTTTGATAGGATAAGAACAGATAAGCGGGTGTAGTTCAGTGGTAGAATACTTCCTTCCCAAGGAATAGATCGCGAGTTCGAGCCTCGTCACCCGCTAATAAAGAACCGATAGATTTTTCTATCGGTTTTTTATTTTTGTAGAAGTATAAGAGGCGAGAACTCGCCACAGGTTGTTTAAACCTGTCCGAGTTTGAGCGACCTGTGAGCAGAGTGCGAAGGAGTTTTGCGAAATGTATGAAATACATTGAAGCAAAATCCGTAGACACGCTTATTGCGAACAGGTCAAGACAGTATTCTCTTGGATTTCCCATAATAATCTTTTATCATCTTAATTTCGGATGTTGAACAGAATGTGTCTTGAGCTAAGTTAGCACGTTCAAAGCATTTTTGTGTTACGCCTTTTTTAATCAGAATTTCTGGCAACCTATCTTGGGTATAAACAGGTTCTACAATACCGTCAATTCTCCTCAAATCTTGGAGCTGTTCTATTGTCAGAGTTTCTGCTTTATCATAATTTAGTCTTGGCGCTTCTGCTTCTTCTAACATTTTATAAAACCGTTCCAAGTCTTTAATAGTTAAACCTCGTTTACAATAAAAACTATAAAATCCGGATTCTGCTGCAAAAGCAGCGATATAAAATTTTCTTTTTTCTCCTCTCGTCCAAAATGCAATTCCATTTTTTAAATATGTAGTTTTATTAACCTTATATTTGTTATAATCACCTGAAATATCAACTATGCCGTTAGGCAAAATCGGGCCGTCAAATGTTTGAGCTTTTCTTACTATAATTGTCCGTTTTTTATCCAGAGGAAAAGAAATTTCCATCATTCCTTTCATTGCTCTAACTGAATAATTATTAACTCTCAATGGAAAGTTAAAGCCTGCTTGTTTAGCCCCACATCTAATATTATCTTCGCATTCTATCCAAGGATTTGGCATTGCAAATGCACTCAGACAAACTGTAAATAAGATTACTATAACAGATAAATATACTTTCTTCATATTCGCCCCACGAAATTATTATAGCATTTTATGCCTGAATTATCTATGAGAAATAGCTTTTACAATTTCTAGAATTCTCTTTTTACTTAAATCCAATACATCCATCGTTGCATACGATTCATTATTGTACATGTTGTAAAAAACACTTTCTGATGGCATTCCTTTCGGACTCTTTGAATATCCTGCCTTGATAAGTTTTTCAGTATCCTCTTGTCTTATTTTAGCTCCTTCTGAAACATTATTCACATGATAATACAGTCCTTCAATATGACCATGATCTTTCTCCCATAGCGTAAATGTACGCCCTTTTATCAATTTATCAATTTGCTCCTTAATAAACTCTGCAGACTCATTTTCAAAAGGATGGTAAACTATATTGTAAGACCTTTGTACAACTTTATTATAATATTGTTTTCCACTTTCTTTAGTTATGACATTTTGCAACTTATATAAGCCGTTAAAATTAAGATTTTGGAATTGATTATAACTTTGGATATTCATACATTTAACCTTTATTTATTCTCAAAAAAACAATTTACTTCTTTTTCCAAAGGAGGAGCTGTATTGTCTTTTGATGCATTCCACTTCGCAATAAGTTCTTCTTTTTCTGCTTGTTTTACTGGGTCTTTATCTTTTGCCTTGATTAATGTATTTATAGGTTTCTTATAAAATTTCGAATCACCTTCGGCAATATATGAACCCATTAATTCCGGGTATTTTGGAGAAAGCTGTCTATACTTGGTATAACGTGTCATTACATCATTGTGTTCATAAGTATTGTAACCATTTTTTCCATAAACAGCTTGGTATGTATAATTAAGATTTTTTAATTTCTCTAAATCTTTATCACATACTAAACCAACCATTCTGCCTTTTGGATCTAATAAATGTTTAGCATACATCTCCATATTTTTATATTTAAACATACAGACAACACAGCCATTAGCTAATCGCTCTGTGCTTACGTTAACAAGATATTTTGATAATGTTTCCAGTCTCTTTGTAATTGGATCGGTTTTGGGAATCCGTTTAACAGCAGGTTGTACAACAGCACCGTTAAATGAATATTTGTTATTGTTAATATACTTTTTATCAGAAAAGCTTATGGGTAGTATTTGCATGATTGTCCCTTCGTTTTATGTATATATTTTTATCAAAACGTATAAAAAAATTTTTTGCTCAAAAAGGTGATTAAAGTATAAGAAATTTATAGTAAAATTGAAACTATAGATGAGGAAAAAATGGACAATTATAAAAAATTTTTAGATATCGGGATTTTTAGTATTCAAAATGGTAAATTTCAAGACGGGATTGAAAATATTAATAAGTCTTTGGAAATAAAATCGGATTGGGAAATTCCATACTTTTATCGTGGTGTTGCTTATCAAGCTTTGGAAAAATTTGATGATGCAATTTTGGATTACACAAAAGCGCTGTCTTTTAATAACAAAATGGCAGATGCATATTATAATCGTGCATACATTATGCTTACAAGAAAAGATTTAGAGAATATTGATTACAATAAAGTTATTGCTGATTTAGAGCAAGCATTAAACTTGGATAACAATTTTATAGATGCACTTTATGCTATGGCTGCAGCGAAGATGAAAGTAGAAAAATATTCGGAAAGTTTAGAATTTTTAGAGAGGTTACTTTTTATCCAACCCGATTCAATCAACGCAAAAGCATTGAAAAAACTTTTGCTGACAAAATATATTAAGTAAATTCATTATGGCTTATTTATCAAAACTAAAAAGTTCGGATAAAGTCGTATCTAAAGCTCTTGTAATTTTAAACAACATTTTGACAGATGGATTGCTTTTACCGGCTTCAAGCTTTCCAACATACGTTGGATGAATATTAACCTTTTCTGCAAGAACTTCTTGTGTCAAATTTAAATTTTCTCGCAAAAATTTTAATTGTTTACCTAATTAATATTTTTGTATTCATACATTGACAATATAGACTGATACGCTTATTATTTGTATAGACTGACACGCTTATTTGCATATATAAAGGTAGTCTTTACAATAGTTTATGACATGCATTAGATATATTTTATTAATTAACATTTTATTGGTATTACCTACTTTGGCATCCCCTTTTGATTATGGTTATACAAAGGAAGGTTTTAAATATGTAAAACATAATCATAGCGAAAGTTCATACCAACATGCATGGTGTTCAGAGCATAACGGAATAGAAGAATATGAGAATTCGGATTTTACAAGAGTTGACTGTTTAACTGATGATTATGCTGTTGAATTTGATTTTGCAAATAAATGGGCTGAAAGTGTCGGACAAGCTTTACAT
>JAKSUP010000091.1 GCA_024408905.1 bacterium | reverse complement strand
TTTACGGGTTTTATAATACGATATAGCATGCGAAAGTAGAAGGAGTATGTAAATGAAAACAGCACCGATTTTTATGACAAGACGAATGGTAATTAACAGAGTTACTAACAGAAACAACAACATAGCAGAACAATATGTTAAAATTGCAGATATAATTTAACGACCGTTTTTACTTTTACGGATAAAAGTATTTTTTCCGAAAGTTGGCTTGTTGTGTGGTTTTGACCTGTCGGAAAAAGTTTGTAGGGTTGGCAGAAGCGATAGCAATGCCCACCAGTTAATTAAATACTCAAACTAACTGTTATTAATCATCAAATCGAGTGTTAATTTACAATTTTATATTATATCCGTTATCAATCAAGGCTGTTTTTATATTTTCAAAATGTTCTAAATCTCGTGTTTCTATAAGGAATCTCAAGCTACAGCTATTCATTGCGATATCTTCCAAATCATAATTTCTATCCATTTCAACAATGTTGCCACCTTCTTGTGAGATTATTGCAGAGAAATCTCTCAGCTGACCCGGACTGTCAAGAAGTGTAACATTGAGAGTGCAAAGTCTATGATTGTATTTCAAAGCATTTGTAACTACGCTTGATAATGTGTGCATATCAATATTTCCACCGGAAACAACGCAAACTATTTTTTTATTAGTTAGCGAAATCTTGTTTGATAGACAAGCAGCAACAGCAAGCGCACCGGCTCCTTCTGCGATTGTCTTTTCGTGTTCCATCAATGCTAAAATTGCACTCGCTATTTCGTTTTCAGAAACTACAATTACGTCGTCAACATATTTTTGACATAGCTTAAAGGTCAGTTCTCCCGGTAGTTTTACAGCTGTACCATCAGCAAAGGTGTAAGAATAATCAAGTTTTGTTCTTTGGTTACAAGCAAATGATGTATACATTGACGGAAGATTTTGAGGTTGCACACCATAAACTCTGCATTCAGGTTTTAGAGTTTTAATTGTGGCTGCAATTCCTGATATAAGCCCACCACCACCAATAGGAACAACAACTGCATCAACATCGTCAAGTTGTTCTAATATTTCTAATGCAATAGTTCCTTGACCTGATATAACATCAATATCATCAAACGGGTGTATAAAAACTCCACCTGTTGCTTGTTGAAACTTTAATGCTGCTGCATAAGCATCATCGTATACTCCGTCAATTAGTCTGACATCTGCACCGTAACTTCTTGTCGCTTCAATTTTTGAAATAGGTGCTATTGATGGAATAAATATAGTCGCTTTTGTACCATTTCTTCTTGCTGCCAAAGCGACGCCTTGCGCGTGGTTTCCTGCAGAACACGCAATTACCCCCCTTGCTTTATCTTCATGAAGCAAGGTTGCTATTTTGTAAAAAGCACCTCTTAATTTGAAAGAACCGGTTAGCTGTAAATTTTCAGCTTTAAGGTAAACTTTATTTTGCGTGCTTAAATATACGCTATGATTTAAAGGTGTTCTTCTGACGATTGGTGATAACGGATAGGCTGCTTTTTGAACATTGTCTATTGAACATTCAGTCGTTTCTGTCTCCCTAATAAATATATAATAGCATGTTTTTATGAATGTGGTAACTTATATTATCAATTTAGCTTTATTTCTTTTAAGGTTTATTTTGTACCCGATATATAAAACTATTGATGCCAAAATCCAAGCAGCAGGAGTTGCGTAGCACAGTCCGGTATACCCAAAATAGTATCCTAAGAGAATTGCACAACCACCTCTTGCTACAAGTTCTGCAATACCTGACATTAAAGGAGTTACAACACGCCCCATTCCTTGCAGGATGTTTCTATAGACCATTAATAATCCAAGGAAAAGGAAGAAACACATTATTATGTGTAAATATTCTTTAGCCAAAGCCATTACTTCTATGTTTGTTTCACTCATAAACCAAGAAATCATATTTTCTGAGAAAAGAGATATTACAATTATTGAAAAGACAGTCATTCCAACAACAAGAGCAACAGCAATTCTTGCCCCTTGGCGAATTCTTTGCATTAAGCCTGCACCAAAATTTTGGGCAGTATAAACGGCCATTGTTACTCCGAGTGCCAAATAAACTTGAGTAAACAACTGGTCAACTCTCATAGATGTCGTAAATGCCGCAACAGCATTTGTGCCAAATCCGTTCAAGACATATTGCATAATGACCATGCCTGTCGCTAAAACTGACATTTGTATTCCCATCGGAATTCCGACTCTGATGTGTTCAAATAAAAAGTTTTCAGGAACTTTTAAATCATTTTTTTCAAGTTTCAGAATAGGAAATTTCCAAAACATAAATGTTATGCAAAGAATTGTAGATACGAGTTGGGATACGACGGTCGCAAGTCCTGCTCCTTGCACACCCCAGTGAAATTTTAGTATGAATATTAAATCCAGAATTACGTTCAATACAGAAGAAAATATTAAGAAATACAATGGAGTTTTGCTATCACCTAATGCACGAATTATGTTTGAAGAAACATTATAAAATACAGTTGCAAAGATGCCTGCAAACATTATAAATAAATATTTTTCTGCTTGTGGTAATATTGCCTCAGGCGTATTGAGAAAAATTAGTAACTGGTGCGTGAATGGTGCCGATATAAGAGTTATTACTACCATTAGTATTGCTGATAATATCATTGAGGCGACTAAAGATTTTCTAACATTGTCATAATCTTTTGCCCCAAAACGCTGTGCCGTAATTACAGTAAACCCTTGAGTCGATGCGAAAATAAAACTTATTACGAGGAATATATAAGGCGCTGTGGAACCAACAGCAGCCAACGATTCAACCCCGAGCGTTCTTCCGACAATCAAAGCATCGACAAAGTTGTAAAGTTGTTGAAAAAGATTTCCTAAAAATATCGGGAAAGCAAAATGTATAATGAGCCTTAGAGGGCTTCCTACTGTTAATTCTTTCGTTGCCATATTTTTATGGTTATATAAACAAAGCCAAATTACAATGCCATACAAAGATTATTTGTTTTGGTCTTTTTCCAAACCAAAAGCTTTCATTATTGGGTGAATTAGATGGTGGCTTATTTCAGGGGCCAATATTGCTAATCCGATTAGGGAACCGAAATACGAACCTGTTTCTAAAGCATTGTATAAAAGATTATATTTTTCAGGATTTTCTTCATTTTTAAGTGCATTATATAGTTTAGAATCCTTGCCAAGATTTTCGAGTGTTTTTCTATGTTTTTCCAATAAATTCTGAGCTTGTTTTTTCTTCTTAGCATCTGTAATTGTTACATCAATTTTATTTTCAAATATGCGTGTTCTTGCAGCTTTATCCAAATTCGCAATTTCTCTGTATTGTAGATATTGTTTGCCGTTTTTAAACAGTTCCACGCCTTTTCCCGGAGTGTTTTTCAAAATACCATTTTTAGCAAGAGCAAAAGTTCCTCGTTTAAAAACTGTAGGAATAACGGCTAAATATACACCAAGACAAATTAACTGATACAACAATTCTTTTGCAGACGAGTATTTTTTTGTAGAGCTGTCCAAATCTTTATCCATAAGGACAAATGCAGGACGTCCTACGGCTTTCATGCCTGTTTCACAACTCACACGGGCGGCTGTGTTTTGTGATAAGTTAACCAATAAAGGGCTTGTTAGAAAGTTATTTATCGCAGGTATCATACACCACCTACTTTCATTCCGTATGAATAACTAGAATAAACATTATTCAACGGATTCCCTTTAAATATTTGTTTTTTGGGGGCAACTGTAGCTACTTGATTTTCCTTTTTACTAGTTTGTGATGCGTTTTTTGCCAAACGCATAATCGGTTTTATTGTTAGAGAACATAGTGCAGGGATAATTACTAGTGCTGAGGCAAAAACCCCCAGCATAGATAAAGTTCCTTTCATTTTAAAGAAATTATTTCTCAGATTTATCATATCCTGCGTTGTTGCGTGTTCAAACTTAGTCCCTGCCAGTTTTTTTACATCATAAGGTTCTTTTTTAAATATTATTTTTTTAAATTGTTCATCACTCATTCCATCAGGTTTTGCTTTCTTTTTTGCAATAGCAGTTGCAATTTGTCCACTCATAAGATATACGGGTATTGCAATCCCTTCTGTTAAACCTTCTCTTAAAGCTGCGTAACTTCTTGAATCTTTATCTTGCTTTTTATCAGATAACGTAAAAATCGGACGAAAAATTCCTTTCGCGCCTGCAATACTTGCTGATACGAATGCGGGTGTGATTTTTTCACCAAACCACGTAAAGATTTTTTCTGTTACTGATACTATGTTCATTTTGGACTCTATATGTACTTAAAAACACATAAAAATATAATTTGTTATCCCTATAAAAAATTATACAACAAACAAGGGCCTCGCTGCATGTAGTGAGGCCCTTGTTTTAATGAAAAAATAATTAAATTTCTGTAAAATGGAAATCTCTTTCAATACTTGCTGTTGTTGTTTCAAAAATCATTTCAAAGAAACGCTCAAGCAATGCTTCAATGTCTTTGACGTCGCGTGTCAATTCAGCATACTCGCCTTTTTTCCATTCTGTCATTACATTTTCAATTCTGTCTTTTGTCATAATTTATACTCCTAACATAACCTGATATTTATAGTTACGTCATTTTTTTTTTTTTTTTTAGGCAAAATTGAAAAAGTTTTACAAATTGTTACAAAAAGAGGGTGCGAAAAAAGTCAAAAGTTACATTTTAAGAATGTTTAAGACGTTAGCATCAGAAACTGCTTTTAAATTAGGGTCTATTGAAATTGCTTTTTTGTAATCGTCTACAAAACTATCATCCTTCATATCACGTTTGATAGCAGCCCTGTAATAATATGCTTCTGCATAATTTGGGTTGTTTTGTATTGCTGCATTGAAGTCTTTAAGAGCACTTTCTCTGTTTTGTAAAATGTATTTTTGTAAACCTCTAATGTAGTAACATTCAGCCAAATCCGGGTTGGTAACCGGTTTTGTAGCAATAACTGGAGCCGGTTTGACCGGTGTTGTTTGTGTGTTCTTTCCAAGATTTTGTTTAGGATCAACTTTAACTACACTTGCTTGAATTGTTCCCTCAGGAACTGAATTTGTATTGATGGAATATCTTTTATCAGCAAGTCTTTGTAAAGTCTTTTCGCTAACTTTTGGTAATCTGAGTGCCAAATTCAAATCAGCAGGAGCATCAACATAAGCAATTGGTGTTGTTTCAACAGCTTGAGGCTTATTGTATTTTGCAACTTCTTTTTCCAGTTCAATTTCTTTTACGAGTTTTGGATTTTCTTCTGCAATTGCAATTGCTGATTTGAAATCTTCTTCGGCGCCTTCGCTATCAAAGTATCTTTTCTTTAAATGACCTCTATTTGCATAGGCTGTAATGTCTTCAGGATCAAGTTTTATTGCTATAGTAAAGTCGCTAAGTGCGCCAACATTACAATTTAATTTCCTTTTTACTACACCTCTGTTATTGAAAGATGCTGCATCTGTAGGGTTGAGTTTTATTGCTGTATTAAAATCTGCTAGGGCTTCTTCATTTTTGTCGGTTTTTGTTTTAAGGTTTCCTCTGTTATAATATGCATCGGCATAGTTAGGATTGATTGATATCGCCTTATCGTATGCTTGCATAGATTCTTCAGCTCTGCCAAGTTCTGCCAATACAACACCTCTGTTATTTAGTGCAAAATCGTAGTTTGGTTTTATAGAAAGTGCTGTATCGTAGTCATTTAAGGCTTCTTGTCTTTTGTTTGCAATATGTTTTAAGTATCCTCTGTTCAGGTAAAATTCTTCATTCTTAGGGTTTAGTTGTATAAGCTTGTTATAATCACTTATGGCAGCATCTAAATTCCCTAAAAGATAATTTGCGTAGGCTCTGCTAATATAGTTTTCTTCCTTGTTTGGGTTAGAATTTATGCTTTCAGTATATTTAACAATAGCTTTTTCTACAACTGCTTTATTCGGAAGCTTCTGTGACATTGTTTGGCCTTCGGAAATAGAAGTTGCAT
>JAKSUP010000090.1 GCA_024408905.1 bacterium | reverse complement strand
TCAGATTGTACCAAAACATTATTTTAAACCCTATTCTGATAAAGGTGAGTCAGTATTTAATGCGTTCTTAAATCCTAATACACCACCAAAAGAAATAGTTTCAAACGGTGCTTTTAAGCTTAAAGAATATACTGCTGCGCAGAGGGTTGTTTTTGAGAGAAATCCCAATTATTACAAAGTTAACTTAAAAAACGAAAGACTTCCATATTTATCAAAAGTTGTCTATATGATTGTCGGTGATACAAATAATGAAATCCTGAAATTTGAAGCAAATGAGCTTGACGTTTTGAGTATCCGTGGCGCAAATGTTGCACGTTACAAATTACGCGAACCAAATTCGAATTATAAAGTTTATAACTTGGGTGCAGATACAGGAACTCTGTTTTTAGTTTTAAACCTTAATAACAGAAAAAATTCTGAAGGTAAATGGAATGTAGAACCTAAGAAGCAAAATTGGTTAAGAAACAGAGATTTTCGTGCAGCTATAGATTGGGCGATTGATAGAAATGCTATGGTAAAAAATGTTGCACAAGGTGTAGCTGTGCCGTTATTCACGGCAGAAAGTCCAAACTCTATCTACCTAAATAAATTCATTAAAGGTCATAAATCCGATAAAAATGTTTCAATTAAATCGCTTGAAAAAGTAGGATTTAAGCTAATAGACGGAGTATTGTACGACAAAGATAATAATCGGGTTGAACTTGATTTGTATACAAATGCCGGAGCATTAGAACGCGAAGCACTTGGCGTTATGATAAAACAGGACTTAGAAGATTTGGGGATGAAAATCAATTTTAAACCAATTGAATTTAATTCGCTTGTTAATAAATTATCAAATACCCACGACTGGGATATGGCCATTATGGGATTAACAGGTTCTTTGCTTGAACCTCATGACGGTCAGAATGTATGGATGTCAAATGGTTCACTGCATTTATTTAACCAAAGACCTTATAAATACGGCAATGATGACAGGTTTGACTGGGAAAAAGAACTGGATGAAATATTTACAAAAGGTGCAAAAACACTCAACTATTCAGATAGAAAACCTATTTATGACAGATATCAAACGATTATTTATGACCAAAAACCGGTAATATACTTGTATTCACCGACAAGAATACTTGCGATAAGAAAAAGATTTAAAAACATTTTTCCTACACCTTTAGCCGGTTTAATTCATAATATAGATGAAATTTATGTGGAAGGTGGCAAGTAATGAAGTTTTGGAAATACATACTCAAACGCATACTGCAAACCATTCCGTTATTAATATTGGTTTCACTGATAAGCTTTTTTATCATAAGACTTTCACCTGTTGATCCGATAGCTGAGTTACGTTTAAATCCTTCAATATCTCAAGAAACATTGAATAAAGAGATACACCGGTTAAAGCTTGATAAACCGATTTATATTCAATATTTATCTTGGGCAAAATCATTTGTGTGTGGTGATTTGGGTTATACTACTGCAGGAGAAAAAGTATCGGTAAAACTCAGAGAAAGAATACCAAATACGTTATTATTAACATTTGTAGTAATTTTTATGACATGGTCTGTGGGAATTCCTCTTGGAATACTGTCTGCAATTAATAAAGAATCGGCTTTTGATAGAATTTTAACCGTAATTGCGAGTATCGGAATGGCTATACCGTCATTTTTCTTTGCAATACTTATGCTTATGTTTGCCGTAAAAACAGGGTGGTTTCCTGTCGGAGGACTTACAAGTTATAACTATAATGACCTATCAATTTTGGGCAAAATACTTGATATAACAAAACATTTAATATTACCGGCGTTAGTTTTGTTTACAATATCATTATCAGGTTTACAAAGACAAATGAGAGCGAATATGCTTGAGGTTTTGGACAGCGATTATGTAAAATTTGCAAGAGCTAAGGGGTTGAGCGAAGGTAAAGTTATTTTCAAACACGCTTTACGTAATGCAGTAAATCCGATGATTACACTTTTAGGGTTCGAATTTGCAGGATTATTGAGTGGTGCAGCATTAACTGAGTACGTTTTTCAATACCCCGGGTTAGGACGCTTAATATTGGAAGCAGTTATGAAATCTGATATAAATCTTGTTATGGCATCATTAATGATGGGTACAATTATGTTAATATTAGGGAATTTGTTAGCTGATATTTTACTTATGCTCACTGACCCAAGATTAAGGAATGTGGGGCATTAAAATGGAAATATTATCAAAAATACTAAAAGATAAATTCGCAAAATGGGCATTAATAGTACTATTAATACTCTATGTTGTTATTCTTTTTGCAGATTTTATTGCGCCATATACGAGTACTTATTCTAATAGAGATTTAGCTTATGCACCACCTTCAGTAATTTATACTATAACGACAGATGGCAAGCTTTCGCGTCCTTATACGTATAATTATGTAAGAGAATATGACCACGCACTTATGCAGACTGTTTATAAACAGGATAGAACACAAAAACACTATCTCAAACTTTTTGTACATGGTGATAAATATAAATTTTTAGGTTTGATTCCGTCTGATATACACTTGTTTGGAACAGATAACAGTGGGAGTATCCATCTTCTTGGGACAGATATAAACGGGCGTGATGTATTTTCCAGATTGCTTTTTGGCGGCAGAATTTCAATGACTGTCGGATTTTTGTCACTTCTTGTAGTATTCCCGATAGGTCTTTTGTATGGTGGGATTTCAGGATATTTTGGTGGAATTATTGATAACTTAATGATGAGATTTGCCGAAGCTATAATGGCAATCCCGAGTTTTTATCTGTTAATAATTCTTGCTGCTATACTTCCAACAGGTATGACAAGTGTGCAAAGATTTGCACTTATAGTAATTATTTTGGCACTCATTGGTTGGGCAGGATTTGCCAGAGTCGTAAGGGGTATGGTGCTTTCTATTAAAAAAGAAGAATTTGTTCAGGCTGCAAAATCAATGGGCGCATCAAATTTAAGAATAATTTTAAAGCATATACTTCCACAGACAACAAGCTATGTGATAATAGCCATGACTCTTTCTGTGCCATCTTATATTTTGGCAGAGTCAGGTCTGAGTTTTTTGGGATTAGGGATTCAACAACCAGATGCAAGTTGGGGAAATATGCTAAAAGAGGCACAAGAGTTTACTAATATTTTATACAGACCTTGGCTACTAACTCCGGGGGCGCTGATATTCATCGCAGTATTATCATTTAATCTGCTTGGGGATAGTATACGTGATATTTTAGACCCAAAATCTAATGAACGTTAAGTTTAATTTGTCATTCTGAGGAACAAAGTGACGAAGAATCCATTTTTAGTTAATCTGGATCCTTCGTGCAGAGCCCTCAGGATGACAAAATATCAAAACCTCATCTTAATCCTCTCCTAAATCAGGAGAGAAAATAACAATTCCCTCTCCAATGGGGAGGATGCCTGAAAGGCAGGAGGGGGGTTTACAAGACAATGTATTGCCAACACCTAACTCTAAACCTATCTGTAATAAGAAGGAACAGTCATTCCGAGGAAGAATGTGACGAAGAATTCATTCAATTCAACTGGACACTTCGCTATGCTCAGTATGACAAAACGAGTCTTTATATTTACCCCTATCATTCTAAGGAATGCAATGACGAAGAATCCGGGAAATAACAAGCTGGATACTTCGATTTGTTTAGTATGACAATAACATTAGAGACTAAAACAACGCTAGGCTTTAAAATAATCACAAATAAGCTTTTCTTTGTGGGGAATGATTTTTTTAACAGATTCAACAAGTGGGTTTTTGGAAGCGTTTTCCAATTGTTTTTTTAGAATGGCTTTTTGTAATATCAAAGAATTGTACAAATCTTCGCATACCTCATTGCCTGTAGACTGTAAAGCCAGTTTTTTAATCTGTAATTCTGTTTGTTGAATTCTTTTTTGTAATTGTTGTTTATTGTTCAAAATAACACCTCTCTACATAAGGATATAACTTTTTAGAATAAAAAGCTATCAATCTTTTAGAGTATAAATTTATATTTTATTATTAAGATATCTTAACAAACTATTAATATATACAAATATAAGCTATTATTGAATTGTGTTGAACATTGTAAATATTTGTAACAATATTGAGAAAAATATTAAAGTTTATTCAAAATGTGCCGTTATACATGATGCTTGTAGGCATGTTATGAATAAAGAAAGGAGTACATAGACTATGGGTTTTGAAATATCAGCGGATCAATTAAGGAAACTTAATGCTTACCTTCAAGATGGAAAGATTGATGCAGCAGAAGCAAAAGAAGTTTTCGGGAGAACATTATCAGAAACAGAATTACAACAAGTAAATCAACAATTACAACAGCTCGGGGGAGAGCCAGGGAAACCGGTTGATAGATTTGTTAAAAGATTAAAACAAATTTCAGGCTTAGACAAAGAATATAACGCAAAAGCTCGACAAGAATTTGAAGAATATGTAAAAGAAAAAACGGATGCTTGGAATGCAAAGAATCAAGCAGATCGTAAAGCATTGGCTGAGAATATAAAAAAAGATGGAGTATTTACTCTCAATAATATAGTTGATGCAGCAAAAATCGCCTATAACGAGCAACAACGTCCAGGTTATGTGGAATCAGCTGTTGGTGGTAATGTGGGGAGAGTTGTAGTTGCAGCTGTTGCAGTAGGGTTTGTTTTGGCTAGTTGTACTAAGATTGATATGAATCAATACCAATTCCAAGAATCAAACCGCAAAGAGCTAAATGAAATAATTAAGTTATTAACTCAAATTGCTGGTGATGTATCAACAATAAAAGATAAACAAATTACCAAAGATGATTTAGATAAATATATGAATAATTTTAAAATATATCTAGACAATTTTAGAAAAAATGTAACTGATGGCTTTGGAAATGTTATTGAAGGTCAAAAAAACAATCTAAGTATGCTAGAAAAAATTTATGACTACTTAGAAAAGAATGTAAAACCCGGCGATCAAGCTGCAATTTTAGCATTAATGCAAAAAATTATTGACAAAATTGACGAGCTCAGCTTATCTAATCAAGATATCGGTGAAGACATAACTGCTAAAATCGATCAACTCATGGCACTAGTAACAAAATTCGGCAATTCTCAAGCAGAATCTTTAGATAAAATTGTTGATTTGATGATAGAAGGCAACGCAAATACCGGAGCAATTCTTGCATTACTTCAAGATCTGAAACCTGGAGAAAGCAAAGATGAAGAAATATTGGCTGTACTTGAAAAAATATTAGTTCAAGTAACTCAAAACGGTCAAGAAAATGATGAAAACTTTGCTACTGTAATTGCATTATTGACTGATATCAAAAATGGCCAAAAACTAACAAATGAGCAATTGAAGGTATTAATTGACCTTATGAAACAAGGCAATGTTGAGCTTAATCTAATTAAACAGCTTTTAGAAAATAATCAAGTAAATTTTGAAGATCTGAAAAAACTCATTGTTGAAAGCAATAATATCGCAAAAGGAACACAAGATTTGGTAGCGAACTTACAAACTAAAGTAGATGCAATGGACGCTAATAGAAAGGCAGAAGCTCAAGCTATATTGGATGCTATCAAAAATATTCCAACTGGTGGTGGTGAAGTAGTATTAACAACTATTGAAAATCTGTTGAAACAATTACTGCAACTAGCTGAAGACGGTAATAAGAAACTTACTGATCTTGGCAACCAAATGATTGATATAAATGCTGCTATCAAGATAGTTCAAAATACTTTGTTGAGAATTGAAGATAAAATCAAAAATATTCCTGGTATTGATCAAGAAAGATTATATGCCATCCTGTTGGATATTTATAATAAAATACCTGATGGTTGTGAGTGTGACCCAGCTCAAATTCTTGCAAAACTTGAAGTTATTATTAAAGTTCTCCAAGAAGGTGGTAAAAATCACGAAGGTATCCTTGAAGATTTGGAAGATTTATTTAAATAAAAAAGATACCCAATATTCAAAAAAAGAGGCAAGCAATTGCCTCTT
>JAKSUP010000009.1 GCA_024408905.1 bacterium | reverse complement strand
AGAGATGCAACATTATGCAATGTTTCTTTTATATCAAAATCAGCGTGTTCTAAAACCATTTTGCCTGCTTCAACTTTTGATAAATCCAAGATATCATTTAACAAATTTAAAAGAATTTCAGACGATTTTTGAATTTCATTAACATAGTCTTTTTGTTCGTCATCAAGGTTGGTATTTCCTAAAAGTTGTACAAAACCCATAACTCCGTTCATAGGAGTTCTTATTTCGTGACTCATATTTGCTAAAAACAAGCTTTTGGCTGAATTCTTTTGCATATATTTCTTCAAATTATCCGTCATAGAGTTAAATGAATTTGCCAATTGCCCAATTTCGTCACGGTTTTTTATATTTATTTTTTCATTCATATTCCCTTGACCAATAAGTTGTGACTTTTCATTTAACAGAGTCAACGGTTTTATAATCTGTTTAGAAACAAATAACCAGCTCAAACCTAAACCCATAATAGCTAGAATTGCAAATAAAACAGATATTATAATATTGTTTCTTTCAATTGTTTCATAGATTTCTTCTCTTGGAATTCTTACAAGTAAGACAAGACCATTATTGAACATAGTATCAAAGGTTATGTATTCTTTTCCATCCACTACTACATCCTTAATTACTTCAACAACGTTTTTTTGAGGTGTATTTTTACATTCAACAGCCACATCCGACCATTTTTTTATTTCAATATTCTGACCTTTTTTATAAGAAACATTAGTAATTGCATAATTGTTATCAATAGAACCTAGTATAAATACAGAATTTTCTGTCGGTTTCAATTTATTCAAAGTCTCCAGAATTTCATTCAAATACCAGTCAACGACAGAAAGTCCTATTAAAGTACCATTTTCATTTCTTATAGCTGTTGCATAAGTTATCAATGACTCAGATTCACCGTTCCAAACATCATTATAAGCAGGAGTCCAAACAGCATTTTTCCCTTTTAAAAATTCTTCTTTTGCATATTTATACCAATATGTATCAAAATACTCATAATGTTTACTTATTTTTGTACTGTCAATCTCATATACTGTACCATTATAATTATATACATAATAGCCAAAATACTTAGAATCTGATTTAAAAGCATAGGGTTCGTAATAAATTCCGGTTCCGACAATATAATTCAATCTTTTAACTGTTTCTTTCATCAAATGTGCAGTCAACTTTACATCTTTACTTCGAGGGGATGTTGCACCAATATCAGCAATATCACCACCTTTATCTTCAATTAACGCAACATTTTTGTTCATTTTTTCCATTTGATAACGAACATTATTTTCGATTGCTAAATCTTTCAAATTTTTATAGTTGCTTGTTACATTAAACATATAAAAAAGCATCGCTAAAATGTATGTAAAAGCAATAACACATATAACTGCAAATAATTTCTTTTTCATCTCTAACTCCGTATTTTAATTATGAGTTAATTTGCTCTATGTGTCAAAATATAAAATCTGATTTACTTTGCTACTATATCACCACAAACTATCTAGGCCATTATATTAAGAGTTTGACCCAAACCCCTGTTAGAATCTGCTTCGGCAAGTGAAAGTATTTGTGAAGTTAATGAAGCGTATTCGCCTTTTGGCATTTCGTTTGCAAGTCTTCTTATTATTTCAGGTTGGCTTAATTTTTTATTAAATATTATCATTTTGTTACCTCTTTCGTTTTACACTTATGTAATTCCCCCAACCTTTATAACACTAAGCCATAATTTACACTTCTTAACAATTACAGTGTCAAACCTAAGAATAGTGCTATCCGTTTTTTAAATGATTTTCAAAAAAAATAAAATGTTTTAAAATAAAATTACAAAAAAGAGGTATATTATGACTAAAAAAGTAATGATAATTGATGATAATCAAACAAATTTGAAAATTATGGATTTGGTTTTGACAAAAGCAGGTTATAAAACGGATACCGTCATTAATCCTAAATTCGCATTTGATGTTATAAAGGAAGCAAAACCGGATGTATTATTACTTGATATAAATATGCCTGAAGTTAACGGTTTCCAGATTTGTAAGGCTCTCAAAAAAGATCCTGAATTACAATATATTCCAATTATTTTCGTAAGCGCTCTTGACCAAACAGAATATATTTCCATGGGATTAAGCTTGGGGGCAGTAGATTATATTACAAAACCGATTAAAGCAGAAGAACTTGTTGCAAGAGTTGATGTCCAATATCGTTTGGCTTACGTACATAAAAAATTAAGAAGAACTAATGATTCTTTGTCTAATCAAGTTTTTGAAAATTCTGATATGCAGGAAGATCTTTTATATTCCCTTGTAAAACTTAAACAAGGGGAAAAAGGAAATCCAAAACACTATGAAAGAATTAAAGATTTCTGTGAATATGCCATCAAAAAGACTGCACAAGATTCAATGTATGAAAATGAAATTGATGATGAATTGATTACAAATTCACTTTATGAAACTTTTAAAAAATAATTTTGTAAAAAGACCTCAACAAAAAATTAAGCTATAATTGAATTTCGCTTTGCAAATGTAAACATTTGTAAACTTTGAAAGCTGTATCGTCACCTTTGGGAATTTATATTGTGTAAACAAAATAAGAGGTAATACAAAATGATTAATACAGTTGCAAACGCAAGTTTATACACAAAGACAAATTTCTATTCTGCTTCACAAAAAACTTATAATCAAGCTAAATTCACTTTGGGCGAAGAAGAAGAAAAAGTTAATACAAATAATTCAAATTACACTTCATATATTTGGCAAATGAGCTTTGTTTCAAATTATGCTTTAAGAAACTCAAAAGCAGTAAATGATTATAAAGCATTTTTGGTTAAAAACGCTTACTAATATCCTCGACACACATTAAAAAATTTGGGAAAAGTGAGGGCTTTGAAAGCCCTTTTTTATTCATTTTTTAATATTTTGTATAATTCTTCCATGCCAATTTTATATTTTAAAGAAACTTGCTTTTGCGAAATTCCAAGTCTTAGGGATATTTGTGCCAAAGATAAATCATCGAAATATGTCATCTCAACAACTCTTCTGCAATCTTGTGGCAATTTATCCAACGCATCTTTTAATACCATTCTGATTTCCTGAAAATCTGCTGAGCGCATATATTCATCATCAGGAATTCTGTCTGATAAAGAAGTTTCGGAATCATCAGAAAAAGAAACTGTTTGGTCTAATGAAACAAGCTGTTTTCTTCTATCAATATCACTGGCTTCTTCAATTTTTTCAATAGGCATTTGCAAAATGTCAGACAGCTGTTCGTTTGTAGGATTTTCTCCTGTTTCTTGAAAGATTTTCATTGCAATCTTATTTATACGATAGGATAATTCTTGTACTTCTCTCGGAGGTTTTATCATTGAAACTCTATCTCTTAAATAATGTCTTATTTCCCCTGTAATCAAACATGATGCATAGATTTTGAAATCCTTATCTGATGCTATATCATATGATTCTATTGCTTTTACAAGACCTATTGCCCCGGCTTGGATAATATCTTCAACAGGATCAGAACTTCTTCTGGCTAAACCATAAGCAATTTTTTTAACAAGAGGCCAAGAAGCTGCTGTAATCATGTTTTTCAACTTCTCTTGTTTTACTTTTTCTTGAGTTTTTTTATATTCAACTATCCATAAATTAATATTTTCTATGTCCATAAATTTTCCTCAATTACTTGATTATATAATATTATAGCATACAGAAACGGGTATCAAATGATTTTGCTTGATACAAAAATAAAAATTTTTACCCCATAAATATCCACCATATAGATGTTATCCATAATCTCGATATTTTATAGAATATACTTGGGAGAGGATAATGCAACTTAACTCAAATATGGATAAAAACTTGGCAAGAGCCGTTAATCACGTTACACTGCCTAAAAAATCCCGTTCTTACGAACTCTGTATAAAAGCAGATGCTATGCGTTTTGCTAAATTGTACAAAGAATCTGTAAAAACATATCTTGATGCGATTATGATGGATAGAAATCATCAAGAAGCATATTGGGGACTTGCATCATCTTACAAATATTTGGAGCAATATCCAAAAGCAATAAATATTTTGACCAAATTAACAGAAATTGATGACAAAAATGACAAGTATTTCTTTGAACTTGGTGTTTGTCAGCTTTCTGACGGTCATCCCGAATTAGCAATCCCACATTTAATTAAAGCTATCGTCTTAAACAGAGAGAACTTGGAAGCACAAATTCAGCTTGCAATAGCACATGAGCTTGTTGATGAAGCTGAATTATCCCTAATGATTTACAACAAAATGATTGAAACAAACCCCGAATTTTTGAAAGCGTATTACAACAAAGGTGCAATGCTCATGGGCCAAGGGAATTTTGAAGAAGCTTCAAAAACATTCTTTAAACTCTTAAAGAAAAACCCTGATTACTATAAAGCATATTTAGGTATTGCAATGAGCATGGACAAACTCGGAAGATACTGTGAAGCAATAAGATATTATAAAAAATTCTTAGAACTTAAAAAATTCTCTGTAGATGCTAATTTTGCACGAGAAAGAATTCCTGAATTAAAAGAACTTTTACCAAAACGTAAAACAGTTTTGAGAATTGTTTAGTATTCCGTTGGTACAAGTTTGTTGTAATTATCAAGGTAAATTTGCGCTATTTTTGATTTCCCAAGTGTTTTATAAGTGTATGCCATATTGTATTGGAATTCAGGAACATCATTTTTTAATTCCAGCGCTTTTAAAAACTGTGTCTTAGCTTTGTTTGCGTCGCCACTTCTTAAATACGCACACCCCAAATTATAGTATACATATGGGTTTGTCTTATTATATTTTAAAGCTTCTTTATAATTTTCTATCGCAATATGGTATTTTTCTTCATTTAAAAAAATGTTTGCAAGATTATAGTATGGTTTATAGAACTTTTTATCTACAACAATTGCCTTTTGGTACATAAAAACGGCTTCTTCCTTCTGTCCTTTTTCATCAAGCAAGTTGCCTAAAAGTAACCAATCCTGAGCTGTTCTGTCTTTTTCATCAATTCTAAGAAGGGTATCGAGTGTTTGATTATAATTATTATCGCTATAAAATGCGACTGCTTGCTTTGAAAGTTCTTCGTTTGCTCCAAAACAAGAACCACATAACATAAAAAATATCCCTAAAAAAACTATTCTTTTCATAACTGTATTATAGATTAAGATAGCAAATTAATCAAAAAATTTGAATTAAACATTGAGAATGTTGAAAAATTGACATTTTTCGCAAACTCTAATTTTTTTTTGATAAAATATGAATACAATTTATTTTTGCTGAGATTTTATGACAAAATTCTATCGTAAACATCTTATACTAATTATTTTATCGGTATTTATTTTATTATCCGAAAAAACTTTTGCTCAGCAAAATATTATTAAAGCACCGAATTCTGAAGTATTACCGGAAGGAACAGTTATTTTAAAAGAAACTTCCTTTGCGAGTTTACATGATGATGTCAAATTAACGCCTTCATTAATTATGGGATTAGGTCACGGAATGGATTTATCAGTCGGCGTTCCTGTATCAATAGGATATTCTAATGCTAATGCTACAGTTAGTGGTGATATTGGACTGAAAAAAGTATTTTTCATAGGACCTACAACCAGATTTACTCTCGGGGCATCAATTTCACCATATCTCAACCAATCAGTAACGCCAAATACATTTGCTTATGCTCATTTGACCCAAAGAATAAAACAGACAAAAAGCAGTTTCACAGTTGGTACTTATGTTAACGGAGAAAAGCATTTTTTAAATACAACAGGTGTATTATTGGGGTTTGAACAGGTAATCATTCCAAACAAATTAAGGTTAGCTTGTGACTGGATGTCCGGCGATAATAACAAGAGTAATTTTGCAGTTGGCTTGAAATATCGACCACAACCGACATTGTCAATAACAACAGCTGTAGTTATACCAAACACAAATACAGACAGATTAGGGTTTCAATTATCTTTATCTAAATTTATACAATTTGATAAAGAAGAAAGGAGTTTATAATATATGAAAAAAAGTTTATTAATTTTGTTTTTACTCATGACTTTAACTTATGTATATGCTCAAAGTAACGATTATTGTGATAATGATTACCAAAAAGTTATAAAAGGTGAAAAAAATCTTTCTGAAACAAGATTGTCAGGAGCTAATCTCGCTAATATGGATTTGTCATACAGAGATTTTACAAATTCTGATTTAGAAAATGCCAATCTTTCAGGCGCAAATTTAACTGGTGCAAATTTTTCCCATGCCGATTTAGATAATGTTGATTTATCCGGTGCAAATTTAACAAATGTTAATTTTTACCATGCAGGCTTAGAAGAAGCCACATTAAAAAATGCAATTATCACAAATGCAAATTTTAAAGAAACAGAATTGGAATATACAACGTGGATTGACGGACATGTATGTGCAGAAGGTTCTATAGGTGGTTGCTGGTAAATAAGGTCTATACTCCTACTCCCCATTTTTTACGCAAACGTGGAAGAATATTTTTCTGCTGCATATCTTTGATTGCATAATTTAAGTTTTCTTTGAGCTTGAGAGTAGAACTCCCTTTTTTGAATGCAATTCCGTAAGGCTCTTTTGAATATCGTTTTGGAAGCATTTTGACTGTTGAATCACTTAGAACATAACGACTTAAAATAGTATCATCAGAAGTGATAGCATTAATTTTACCCTGCTTAAGTGCAGTATAAGCATCACCATAAGTTTTAAATCCTAATAGATTAGCCGTCGGCACAAGATGACGCATATTTTTTTCGGCAGTTGTTCCAAAAATAACCCCCACACTTTGACCACCTAAATCAGTTATAGACCTTATTCCACTATTAGCATTGATTAAAACAGCTTGACCTGCTGTATCATACGGAATAGAAAAATCGACAACTTCTTGTCTTTGTGGAGTTATCGTAACTGTTGAGATTACAATGTCAACTTCTCCCGTAGAAGCCTTTATTAACCTGTTTGACGGTGTTACAGGTATAAAAGTTACACTTTCGGGATTTTTTAAAATATATTGTGCGATATAATGCCCCAAATCTGCATCATAACCTGTTATATTGCCTTGTTCATCATAAAAACCAAACGGTTTTGAATCAATATTTATACCCACCCTGATTTTCCCACGAGAAATTATTTCATCGTATAAATCATTTTCTGCAAACTCATCTTTTTTAGGGCATAAAAAAACATATATAGCAGTAAGAAAAAGCATTATTAATACTAATGTGAACCCGAGTTTTTTCATTTATTTAACAATGCCTCTTTTGTTTGCATTCTGCCACAAGATTTATCTTCGTCACAAAAACCCCAGCGTTCGCATTTTGGAACTAAATAAGGTTTTAGCCAAGGTTCTTCTTTAATAAGCTCATCACACATAGCTTTTACCATTGTTCTGATTTCATATTGCGCTCTTGTACACAATCTTAAATTTGCAAGATGTATTAATTCTCTTAAATTTAAACTTGCCACAATTGATGTTGAAGTAGCATTTGGAAGTACAAAACGAGCATCTTCTGCAGGAATTCCGGCATCAGTAAATTCGCCGTAGATTTTTGAAATTTCACCCATAAAATTAACAAATTTTTCCTTCAATTCAGGATTTTTTTCTATCGTAGGTGGAATTATATAATCAAATTGACCTTTTTCTTTAACATATCTTTGAGATTTTTGAGAAAAAGACATATGGCGATGTCTTACCAATTGATGAGTACAAGCTCTTGAAACATTTGAAATAGCAAAACTTACTTGTATATGTTCAATTGTAGAATAATGACCTGAAGAAATAACACGTTCAATTAATTTGAGCATCTTTTCTTCATCATCAGTATTGTTATAAATATTTATCGGCAAATCAGCACTATAACAAGTTCTGCAAGCCGTATAAATAGTCTTAAGCATATTTTCCGGTTTTGAAATTAAATTAACAACCGGCTTGTTGTTATTCTCCATACTCTCCCTTTTCCTTTTTCCGGTTCCCTTTTATTACATTTTTACAGTAGAGATTGTTGCAGCTTCTTCATACGGATTTTCTGTTCCGTTTGCTTGTGCTGCTGCATAAGCTGTCTCAAATATTTCATCAGAATTCTCTGCAATTTGAGGATTGTCTAATAATGCTTTTAAATCGTTATTTACGCTATCATCCTCTTTTAATAGCATGGAACGACCCAATGCTTCTGCTTTTGAATTTGAAAAATCCGTAATTTGAGCTTTCTCTTCTGTTATTTCTGTAGGTTCTTCATTTACGTTTTTTTGAATACCATTAAAATTTACTTGATTAACACCAAATTTAGGACCATTAATTTCACTCATTTAATACCTCGCTTGTTTTTTCAATTATACCATATTTTGTATTAATACAACTATCCGTTTATCCTAAAACGTATAAATCATTTTTTTTGCTACTTGAATTGTAAAATTTTTACAAAACTTTATAAAAGAATAAAAAAACAAAAAATAGGTTACAAATAAAGGCACTAAGATACTGAGGCACTAAGGCACTAAGGATTTACTGCCATTGAGAGTGAAGTGAGGTAATCTCGGTCGAGTCGGTTGGGCATACCTGCCCAACAAATTTTATTTTATGACTTGACTCACAATGTTTACATAGACAGTTATTTAATATTTGTTGGGTTTCACCCAACCTACAAATCTAATCTATCTCTGTCAGAGAAAAATCATCACCCAATTCTTCACGCAATTCTTTAATCAATTCATCAAGAGGAATTTCCAATCCTTCTGCAATTTTCCATATTGTAGTAAACCTAAAATCTTTTACTCCCAGTTCTAACTCTCTCCATGTTGCTTTAGGCACACCGACTTCAGCAGATATTTTGTACATACTTTTGTTTTGTTTAATTCTGTGTCGTTTAACAATATTACCAATTGTCGTAACCAATTGTTTATTTTTGGAATTAGAACTATATTGCATACTATTCATTTTAATGATAAATTCGGACTAATAGATTGCTATTGCAACCTAATGAGTATGTTAGGAATTATTTTGATTAAAAGGATATTTTACAGTTTAATTATTGTTACTTTGGTTACATCTTCAACGTGTGCAATTGAATACAGGTACACTAAAGATGGTTTTAAATATGCGTATCATTATCATAATGAGTCGTCATATCAGCACGCTTGGTGTTCTGAGCATAACGGGGTTGAAGAATATGTAAACAGTGATTATACAAGAGTAGATTGTTTAACGGATGTTCATGCTGTCGAATTTGATTTTGCGAACAAATGGGCAGAAAGCATAGGGCAAGCAGAACACTATGCCAAAATGACCGGTAAAAAAGGCATGGTAGTTTTGATTTTAGAAAATCCGGAAGCAGAAATGATTTATTTTAACAGGATAAAAGAACTGGCAAAAATACATAGTTTTGATGTTGAATATGTTACCCCTGAAATTTTACATATTGTTAATGGTAAATGTGAATATGCAGATTGCAAATGTCACAGGAACAAAGCTTTTAGTTTTATTAGAAAACTTTTTACAAAACGATATAATTAATATTAAACTTTACATTTAGGGCTTTTTGTGGTCTAATTGAATTGGTGATTACTCATAAATACAGTAAAGGAGCGAGTTATGACATCAGAAGAAAGAACATTTGTTGCAATTAAGCCTGACGGCGTAAAAAGAGGCATTATCGGTAAAATTATAGAAAGATTTGAAGATAAAGGATTTAAAATAGTCGGTATGAAGTTGTTACAAGTAACAGATGAACTTGCTGCTAAACATTATGAAGAACATTTGGGAAAACCTTTTTACAATCGTTTAATATATTACATAACAAGCGGCCCGATTGTTGCAATGGTTATTGAAGGATATAACGCTGTTGAAAGCGTACGTCATACAGTTGGTAAAACAAGCCCTATGGAAGCAGATGTCGGAACAATCAGAGCTGATTTTGCACAAATAATGCAATACAATGTTGTTCACGCTTCTGATTCAGTTGAAAGTGCAAACAGAGAAATCGGTATTTACTTTAAGCCTGAAGAAATATATGATAACTGGCAATCTATGTCAGAAATTATTGCTTATGACGAAGAAAGATATACTAAACAAGGACTGTAATTAATTGAATGGCAAGCGTTTTTGACAATTTTAGTTACGAATTAGTTCATGTAGATTCAAAAACAGGCGCAAGAGCAGGAATTTTGCACACTCCACACGGAGATATAGAAACACCTATTTTTATGCCTGTCGGTACGAATTCTACTGTAAAACTTGTTACCAATAACAATCTTTATGACACTGGTGCGCAAATAATTTTGGCAAACTCTTATCATTTATATTTAAGAGCCGGCCATAAATTAATAGAAAAGTTCGGTGGAATACATGGCTGGATGAACTGGAAAAAACCGGTTTTAACTGATTCGGGTGGCTTTCAAGTATTCTCTTTAGCACATTTGCGTAAAATAACAGAAGAAGGTGTTGAATTTAGAGATCCGAAAGACGGCAAAAAGCATTTTATAAGTCCCGAAATATCTATGGAAATTCAGCAATCAATAGGTGCTGATATCATTATGGCATTTGATTGGTGCGCGCCATACCCTTGTGATTATAATACGGCAAAAGAGGCAATGGAGAGAACTCACCGATGGCTTGAACGCTGCATAAAAGCTAAAACAAGTACAACACAAGCCCTATTCCCAATTTGTCAGGGTGCTTTTTATGATGATTTAAGGAAAGAAAGCGCTGCTTTTGTTTCTTCTATTGATGCAGTAGGGTACGCGATAGGTGGATTGAGCGTTGGTGAAGACAAAGAAACAATGAACCATTTTGTAGAATTGACTGCTCCACTTTTACCACATAATAAGCCAAGATATTTAATGGGAGTTGGAACTCCTGAAGACTTGTTAGATGGCATTAAGCGTGGTGTTGATATGTTCGATTGTGTCCTACCGACAAGAAATGCTCGACATGGCTCTTTCTTTACATACGATGGCAAAAAACAGATTAAGAATGCGCAGTACCAAGATGACCCGACACCTTTGGATGAAAATTGTGATTGTTATTGCTGCAAAAATCATTCTAAGGCCTATTTGAGGCACTTATACAAATGTGGCGAGGGAACAGCGCAAGCATTAATGTCTATTCATAACATTAAGTTTTTGATTGATTTTGCTAAAAAAGCACGACAGGCCATATTAGAAGACCGATTTGAAGATTTTTATAATCAACATTACTCAGCAATGCTAAAGTAACATAAAAATATTACATAATATTTATTAAAAGTAAAAGCATGCTTACATGCCTACATTTTTACAAAACTTAACCAAATAATAAGCACATGAAAAGCCATGTGGTTAGCATGTTTGCATGTTATTAAAACTCTAAAACCATGTAAGCATGGCATGTTTGCATGTATCATGGTTCTTTATGGCAATAGATTTGCCCGTTTACATGTATGTAAAAAAGTCGTTACAATTGGGTTTTTATGGGTTGTAAATGTAAACTTTACCAATATAATAGTAATATAGTTTTATAAATCTTAATGATTTGGGGAAGATAAAAAATACACAACACATCGTTGTTTGGAGGAAATAAGTGTTTAAAAGTCGTGATATGGGAAGAGCTATTGCTGTTAAAAGATGGACACCAACAGCATTAGAATGTTATAAAAGAGGCTGCAATTGTGGTGGATGTTTCTATAGTGATTTTTTCAGTGCAACAGCACAAAAATGCCAAATGAAAGCAGCTGTACTTGAATTGGTTAGAACTATCGGCACACCTAATGTTGAGTTACCACAAATTTTAGAGTAGAGGGTTTAAAAATACTTTAAAATGTTGTACAATGGAATATGTAGCTCATAGGAGGTGTAAATGCATATACATGTAAACGGTAAAAACATTGAGATTACAGAAGCAATTAAGGCTTATGTAAAAGAGAAATTGGGTAAAGTCGTGAATCATTATGACCAGATTACTGCGATTGATGTAATTCTCTCCGTTATCAAAAACCCTGCAGCAACAGGCAAACACGTGGCTGAAGTTTCTTGTAAAACAAATTCAGGTGTTGTACGTTGCGAAGAATCTGCTGAGTCTATGTATGCAAGTATTGATTTATTGGCAGACAAATTAGACAGACAGGTTAAAAAATTCAAAAACAAAGCATTGTATTCTGACAAATCAACTATTCGTAATGCAAACTTAGAAGAAAAAGTTGAGGAAACAGAAGAAGTTACAGAAAGTTAATAGCAAATAACCTGTTATAAAAACAGGTGAGATACATAATGAGATTAAGATTTCGCCGAACACTTTTTAGTTTCGGCGATTTTTCTTGAAAGGGAGTAAAAAATGGAGATAGTTCTGGCAACATCAAATGAACACAAAGTCAAAGAAATTAATGCAATCGCACAAAATTACAATATCAAGTTTATACTGCCACCGTCCGATTTTGACCCACTCGAAAACGGAACAACATTTGAAGAAAATTCATATATTAAAGCAAAAGCTGCGTGGGAAATTACACATAAATGGGTTCTGGCAGATGATTCAGGGTTGTGTATAGATGCATTAAACGGCGCACCGGGGATTTACTCTGCACGTTATGCAGAAACTCCACAAAAACGAATTGATAGAGTCTTGGACGAGCTTCAGGGAGAAGAAACTCGCACGGCAAGATTTAAGTGTGCAATGACGCTTTTAAGCCCAAATGGTGATGTCGCTTTTTCACATACAGGAATCTGTGAAGGTTCTATTGTTGAGGCTCAAAGAGGAACAAACGGGTTTGGATATGATCCTATATTTTTGTTGCAAAACTCGACTAAAACAATGGCAGAGTTATCAGAAGATGAAAAAAATAATCTTTCACACAGAGGCAAAGCACTTAAAAAAGTTTTGGAATATTTGGCAACCAAATAATCGTTTTTTCTATATAAAAGGACCTCGCAAAAACTACTGCCGAGGTCCTTTTGAGTATGAGCGAACGATTTAAGAAATTACATTATTCGCCACTGCAACCGAATGCTATAGTTACGTGTTCTTTCGGGTTAATAGCTGAAATTTTATAACCTTTTGCATCAACTACATATGCAACTTCATCTCCGGTAGTTTGAAGCAAGCCAAGAGTCCCTGAGAGTGCTGTTCTTGTAAAGTCTACAGGAGCTTTAACCGTATCTTTAACAACATCCATTGCACTTCTGCCTGCTGCAGGGAATTGACCTTGGAATACTTCACCTAAAGCAATACCTGTACCTGAAGATACATCTTCAACTGCATTACCTAAGCTTGTCAACATACCACCTGTTGTTCTGCCTACAATACCAACCAATGAGCCTGCCCATGTAAATGGCATTGTTACAACTCGTGAAACGATATTAGGTGTATTTGATTTATCAATTTGAGCAGTTAAGATTTGGCTAGGAAGTGTTGCCTTACAACCACAATTTTCAATTTCTGTAAATGCAAGTTTCAAAGCACCTTTTTGACATCCTGACGGACGAATTACTTCTACTACTTTACCGTGAACATTAGAGCCACATGGATATAATTGACCATTAATTGTTACATCTTCTAATGTTTTTGCTGCAAATCTTTGACCGACATGAGAAGATTTTGCTGTTACTTGGTCTTTAAATTCTAATTGTAATGTCGGAATTTTAACCATTTCTTGGTTTTCAACGTAAGCTTTTTTATCTAATGAAGGCATAGGGCAAGTATTATTAGCTGTTACAGGATTTTTGTCAATGCCTGCTGCTACACGAATATTCTGTAACATAGCTGCAATATCAGCACGAGTTGCGTCCTTAAACGGAGCAATTGTTTTTGGTGATTGAGAATTGTTCAACGCACCATTTTTTAAAGCTGTTGCTATAGGAATTTGCGCCCATTCTGGAACAGAACTACCGTCTGTATATTGTGATAAGATTTGTTGTGCTTCACATTTATCTATAGAAGAACAATTAATGCCTTTTGCTAAAGCACACAATGCTTCTGCTCTTGTTACATTATGATTAGGCATAAATGTACCATTTGGATAACCTTTTAATAAATCTTGGTGGACAGCAACCGTAATTGCTGAATTTGCCCAGTGATTCATAGGAACATCTGAGAACAATTTTTCAGGTGCCATAGAATACATATTTTTATCAAATCCTTTAACAATCATAGTAGCAAATTCTGCACGAGAAATATTTCTTGACGGCTTAAACATTCTGTCAGGATAGCCTACAACCACATCATTTGTTGCAAGTTTATCGATTTCACAAGATGCCCAATAACCGTTTGGAACGTCAGGGAACATTTGTAAGCTTGAAGCACCACCTGTTGTTAACCCACTAAATTGTGACAAGTCAAAAGGCACAAGAGTTTTCTTAATTGCTTGAATTGAATTAGATGTACCCATTTGTATTGGGCATCCTGCTCCGTCCATTCTCATTTCATCTCTGATAATGGGAATACCATTATGAGAAGTTACGCTGTTAATACATGGAATGTCAGATGCTGCGCCTGTTATTGAACCATCTGAAGCAACGGTTGTACCAACTGTACCGGAAGATAATTTTGAATTATCTCTTGTAATGCTAAACCCTTCTGCAGAGTATACAGAATCGGATTTTGTACCGACATAATTGTTGTAGCCGTAAACTGCGTTAGGATAAGCGTATACCTGTTTCATATTATCTCTTGAAAGATTTTTTGTGCTTGGACATAAAGCACATGAAGGGACAGGGTCCGGTTCACAGTTTGGTGCTGCATTACAACCACAAGGACTTGGTGTTGGTTGTTCACAAGGACAAGCTTCACCTGTTACAACAGGGATTTCCTCGTTTGGACAAGCAGACTCTGTAACAACAGGGGTCTGATTGCATGGGCAAGCTGCCATTGCTGTATTAAATGAACACGTTGCTATTCCAACGGCAATCGCAGCTGCCACAGTAAGTTTTCTAATCGTCATTTTTAACCTCCTTTTTCTTGAGCATCCTCAAGAAAATTAATTTTTGGGATTATATTTTATTACCCTATGATTATGAAAGGTTAATTAATTAAAAACATTACCGAAAAAGAGAGTCCAATTGGGGGAGCATTTTTAAAATACTCCCATACATTTTTTAGTGTGTTTCAAAAGACATAGGCTCATTTAATGCCAATAAGCAAGCAATCTCAAAAATTGCAAAAATAAATTTCAGATTTTATCCTCAACTCCTGTTTTTGCAAGTCATTTTTTGGATTTTTCTATATCCTTGTTATACAACGCCTTGAGCAATCATTGCTTGAGATAATTTTGAAAAAGCAGCAATATTTGCACCGGCAACGTAGTTACCTGTACAACCATATTCATCTGCAGCCTCTTTACAAGAATTAAAGATGTTTATCATAATTCTTTCAAGTTTTGCCTCAACTTCTTCAAATGTATAATAATATCTCATACTGTTTTGTGACATTTCAATAGCAGAAGTAGCTACACCACCTGCGTTAGCAGCTTTTGCCGGAGCAACAAGAACTTTGTGTTCAAGAAAATAATTTGTTGCTTCAATTGTGCAAGGCATATTTGCACCTTCACCAATCGCCAAAACGCCG
>JAKSUP010000089.1 GCA_024408905.1 bacterium | reverse complement strand
TTATGAAGAATCTGATATAAAAATTAATCGAGTAAAAGGCATTAACGCTTGGGTGCCGATTATGGAAGGTTGTAATAATTTTTGTACATATTGTATTGTCCCTTATACTCGTGGCAGAGAGCGTTCAAGAAAATCAGAATTAATTATTTCAGAAATAAAAAAAGCTTTAAATGACGGGTTTAAAGAGATTACACTTTTAGGTCAGAATGTGGATTCATATAATGAGGGTGAAGGTAAAAATTTATCTTGGTTATTACGTCAAATCAATGCAATAGAAGGTGATTTCAGAATCCGTTTTGTTACGAATTATCCGACTGATATTACAGAAGAGTTAATTGATACTGTGATTGAGCTTGATAAGGTGTGCGAGTATTTTCATATACCTATGCAATCTGGTGATGATTATGTTTTGAAAAAAATGAATAGAAGATATGATTACAAGACATATAAAACAATTTGTGATCATTTGCGTTCAAGAATTCCTGATGTAACTATAACAAGTGATTTTATTGCTGGTTTCCCCGGGGAAACTGAGGAACAGTTCCAAAACACATTGAATTCTATGACAGAGTTGGGTTTGGATTATTCAAATACTGCAGCATATTCTCCAAGAAAGGGTACTGTTGCTGAAAAGTGGGTTGATTTGTATATTCCTGAAGATGAAAAAACTGAACGATTGGCGAGATTGAATGAACACAACAGAAAATGTTGTTTGATTTCTAACCAAAAATATTTAGGTCGTACAATGGAAGTTTTGGTTGAAAATTTTGAAGTTCGTAAAAATGGCGATAAAGTTATCACAGGTAGAACAAGAAATAATAAAATTGTTCACATACTTTATGATAAAGATATAACAGGTCAATTTATCAATGCCAAAATAACCCGTGCAAGAACATGGTATCTGAATGGGGAAATAGTTAGTGAGGATTAAATATTAAATTAAATTTAATCTTATCTTATCCTTCTTCTTTTTTAATAGCTAACATACATTCAAGCACTTCACTATATGTTTTATTTGCTTTTGAATTATTAACGAGTTTTCTTATTCCGGCTTCAGGCATTTTTAAAAGTTCTGTTATCCCAAGGGTACTTATACCAAGTGAGCGTCTGGAAAGTTCCATTGTATCATCATCTTCTCCTGCTGATTTTTTTACGAGCCAAACAAATGGGGCTGCTGCCCATTCTAGAGGTTGAACTTTTGCTTCACCCAAGCAATCCCAAAAATCTTTTTTAAAGCTTTCTAAGCTTGGCATTGTATTTTCTTTTAAATGCTTTCTGGCTACACCAATAATTTCGTCAGTATAATATTTCCCGTTAATGTATTTACCATTAAAATTTGTTTTACTATAATTTCCTGTATAACTGTTGATTGATAGAATTTTCATGATAATATATCTCCTAGTTTTTATAAATTCTATAATATTTTTTAATTTTAAACAAGTTTAAGGATATATTAAGTTAATAAAAATTTACATCGCTTAGTATTACTAATTATTTAATCTTATATTATATGATTTGTGATAAAATTTATTTGTATGAAGAACTTAAGACAAACAAATATAAATACACATAGAGATGCTTGGGTGGAAATAAACTTGGAAGCCTTAGCAGAAAATATTAGAGAAATAAAAAAAGGAATTCCTGAGCATAAGAAAATGCTTGCAATTGTGAAGGCCGATGCGTACGGACACGGAGTGCAGATGCTTGCTCAAACAATGGTTGCATCAGGCGTTGATGCTTTTGGTGTCGCATCAATTGATGAAGGGTTGGATTTAAGGGAAATTAAAATTAAGTCCCCGATTCTTGTAGTTGGTGCAGTTCCTGTTTGGGCTGTTGAATCTGCTGCACTGAATGACATTTCTATTTCTATATTTAACGACGAACATTTAAAAGCTTGTAAGGATGTTTTTGAAAGAACAGGGATTAAAACAAAAGTTCATGTCAAGCTCGATACCGGCATGAATAGGATTGGAGTAAGGTCAGAAGATGCAGTAGAATTTATTAAAAAAGTAAGAGAAGCAAACTATTTGACTTTTGAAGGTATATTTACTCACCTCGCAGCTGCTGAAGAAGAAGAATATACAGAAATCCAATTTAAGCGTTGGAAAGATGTTGTAGATAATATTGATAAAACAGGTTTAATTCTGCATATTCAAAATACAGCAGCAACATTTTCTTATGATGTTGAATCTGATATGGTGAGGGTAGGAATTTCTTTGTATGGACTATACCCTGATTTAAAAAAAGAGATTATTTATAGACCAAAATTGCGTCAGGTGATGAGTTTAAAAGGTAGAATTACGAATATACATACTGTTAAACAAAACGAAGGTGTAAGTTATTCTCATACATTTACTGCTTATGATGAAACGAAGGTTGCAACAATTCCTATAGGCTACGCAGATGGTGTCGATAGAAAACTTTCTAATAAAATTTGGGGAAAACTAAACGGACAAAAGGTTAGACAAGTAGGCAATATTACGATGGATCAAATGATGTTTGATATAGGCGATATTGATGCTGAAGTCGGTGATGTTATTACCTTGCTGGATGAGGAAGATTTATCTATTGATAGCTGGGCAGAAATACTCGGAACGATAAATTACGAACTTACTTGTCGTTTAAAAGTAAGGTTGCCGAGAGTTTATACAAGATAGCTCTACCTGTCTAATATGATTTGTTGATAAATTGTAATAGACTTCTTAATAAAAGAAGGAGCTTATTATGATTTGTGAAATTGAAAATGTTGAAGCGCGTCAAATTTTGGATTCAAGAGGAAATCCAACACTAGAAGTTGAAATAACTTTGGATGATGGCACACAAAAAACAGCATCTGTGCCTTCAGGTGCATCATGTGGAACTTTAGAAGCAACAGAGCTTAGGGATAATAATCAAGATGATTACCATGGTAAAGGTGTTTTAAAAGCCGTAGACAATGTGAATAACAAAATTGCACCTGCTTTATTAGGAGAAGATGCTTCAAACCAGCGTAATATCGATAATTTACTGTTAAGTTTGGATTGTACTTTTAATAAATCCTCTTTGGGGGCTAATGCAATTCTTGCTGTATCCTTAGCTTGCGCAAAAGCTTCTGCAAGATCTTACGATTTACCACTATACAGATACCTTGGTGGTATAAATGCTTGTACGATGCCGGTTCCTTTAATGAATATATTAAATGGTGGTGTACATTCTAATAATAACTTAGATTTTCAAGAGTTTATGATAGCTCCGACAGGTGTTTCAAGCTTTTCTGATGCAATAAAATCAGGTAGTGAAATTTTTCATTCTCTAAAGGAAATTTTGTCGCAAAAAGGATACTCCACAAATGTAGGTGATGAAGGTGGTTTCGCTCCGGATTTGTCAACGACGGAACAAGCAATTGAACTCATAATTGAAGCTATAGAAAAAGCCGGTTATAATACAAATGACATAAAAATATGCCTAGATGTGGCAGCATCTGAACTATATATAGAAGGTGATTGTTCAGGAGGTATGTGTTCTCTTTCAAAATACACTTTAAAAGGTATGGGAAAATCATATGCTACAGAAGAAATGATTGAATACTTGGAAAACCTGGTGCGTGATTATCCAATTATTTCTATTGAAGATGGTTTGGCAGAAAATGATGATTTAGGTTGGATAAATTTGACTCAAAAACTCGGAGGCAAATGTCAGCTTGTTGGTGACGATTTATTTGTAACAAACCCTGACAGATTGTATAAGGGAGTAAATGAAGGTATGGCAAATTCAATTTTGATTAAACCAAATCAAATAGGCACGCTATCAGAAACATTAGATACAATTCTTTTGGCACAAAAAAATAATTATTCTACTATAATATCTCACCGTTCAGGCGAAACAGAAGACACATTTATTGCAGATTTAGCAGTCGCAGTTAATTCAGGCATGATAAAAACCGGCTCTATATCGCGAGGCGAAAGAACTTGCAAGTATAACAGACTTCTAAAAATAGAAGAAATATTAGGTCATGATGCAAAATATCTTGGACTGGATGCATTTAAAGGGTACGTTCATACAGAAAGCTGTAGTTTATAATTCTCTTCTGCCCTCTATGGCTTTTGCTAATGTAACTTCATCTGCGTATTCTAAATCAGCTCCGACAGGAAGACCGAATGCTATCCTTGAAATTTTTATACCGAAAGGTTTAATTAATTTTGTTAAATAAAGACTTGTAGCTTCGCCCTCAACTGATGGGGATAGCGCTAATATTACTTCATTTACCCCTTCATCAGTCAATCTGGTTAAGAGTTCTTTAATCCGGATATCCTCAGCTCCGATTCCGTCCATTGGTGAAATCAAACCTTGCAAGACGTGGTACAAACCTTTGTATTCATTTGTTTTCTCTATTGCAATCAAGTCCTTTGTTTCTGCTACAACGCAAATAACAGAACGGTTGCGAGAATGAGAAGAACAAATTTCGCAAGGGCTCTGTGTCGAAATATTATAACAAATTTCGCAAGTCCGTGTTTCTCTTTTCGCCTGAACTATAGCATTAGCAAATTTTTCGACCTCAGAGATTGGCATTTTTAAAACTTGAAAAGCCATCCGTTGTGCCGACTTTGGTCCAACGGATGGAAATTTCTGAAATTGTTCTATTAATGTCGCTATAGCTTTCGGGTAGATCATTTTTTATTTTTATCTCTCTCTAAAATAAAGCTTTGTATCAAAAGTTTTTATTATAAAGTTAGCCCCGGGATATTTACTCCGCCTGTGATGGATTTCATTCTGGTTTCCATTTCAGATTTAGCTTTTTCTGTTGCAGTTTTCATAGCAGATGAAATTAAATCTTCCAACATTTCAATATCATCACTTGATACAGATGAAGGGTTTTCAGGATTAATAGCCTCTGCAGATAATTTTATTGATTTAAAAACCCCTTTGCCATCACAAGTTACACTAATTGCCCCATTTGCAGCTTCACCCGTAATATTCATACTTGCAAGGTCACTTTGTGCATCCATTAATTTTTTTTGGATGTTTTGAGCTTGTTTCATCATATTCATCATATTCATCATAATTGTTGCCCTCCTATATACTTATACGTCAAGTTTTTCCATTAATTCATCATCAATGTCAAAGTTTGCATATACATTTTGAACATCATCGTGTTCTTCAAGTTTCCCTAATAATCTCATAATATTAGTTGCAGTTTTTTCGTCTGTAACTTCAATCGTGTTTTGTGGAATTCTTGTAAACTCTGCCGTTACGGATTTGAATCCTTGAGCATCAAGTCCTTCTGTTACTGCTTGCAAGTTCTCAAAAGTTGTGTATACTTTGTATTCGTCTTCTTCTTCCACAATATCGTCAGCATCAAGATTAATTGCTGCTTCAAATAAAGCGTCAAAATCAACATCAGAAGAATTAAATGTAATACAGCCTTTTTTATCAAACATCCAACCTACACAGCCTGTTTCACCGAGGTTTCCGTTAAATTTTGTGAAGAAACTTCTAACGTCACCTGCTGTTCTGTTTCTGTTATCTGTCATAGCTTCAACAACAACAGCAACTCCACCTGCAGCATATCCTTCGTATGTAATTTCTTCGTAGTTTTCGTTGTTACCTGCACCACAACCTTTTTCGATTGCACGTTTGATATTATCATTTGGTAGTCCTGCTGCTTTAGCTTTTTCAATAGCAGTTCTCAAACGGAAATTACCGGCAGGATCTCCACCACCAAGTTTTGCTGCAACAATAAGTTCTCTTGAAAATTTTTGAAATTCTGCTGCACGTAATGAGTCTGTTTTTGCTTTTTTATGCTTGATTGTTGACCATTTTGAATGTCCACTCATAATTATATCCCTTTTCTAACTATACTCCTCTGCCTTACAATGATAACTAAAAAAACCTTGAAAGGCAAGTATTTAATGAAATAAACTTTATGTTGTATTGAACAAGAGATAGATTTTGTTAGAATGGAAAGTATGGAAATGAATTCGGATATTATAGTAATTAGTTTTTATATAATTTTTATTTTTGTGTTTGCTTTGGTTCCAA
>JAKSUP010000088.1 GCA_024408905.1 bacterium | reverse complement strand
TAACCGAATAACCCATATTTACAGGCTCATTCGGTTCAACTCTCTTTGCTTTTTCAATTCTGTTTATGTTATATAAATTACCGAGCGACGATACTGCATTAATTCTCATAGGAAACTCCTTATACAAAATAACACACAATTCTATTTCTATTAAAACGCATAAAGAAAACTTTTTAATAGTCTAATCGGCTATTATTAACTTTTGTTAAGTAAATTTTTATTAAGCCGAAAGTGGCTCGTAATCAATAAAGTAGCCATTTTACGTATGATCAACAAAATGTTACGATTTGTAACATTTTGTTTGTAAAAAATATATTAACATGATATTGTTCTTATATACGAAAATCCCGTTTAAATCACAAAAATATCACAATCATTTTTACAAGGAGAAAATATGCTAGGTTTTCTTTTTAAGAGAGAAACAAGTTGTTTGGAATCAGTTAACGAATTTTATTCCAAATTAAAGGGTTTGTACTCTTTTGACAATATAACATACGAAAGAAAAGAATATCTAAAATCTGAAATGGAAAAATATGGTTACTTACCTTATCCACACATAAAAGCATTGGAAGAATTAACTGATGCTGAAGTTATTTTTGCTCTTGAAACAAAATGGGAAAATGAAGGTGTATTAAAAGACGGTAAATTTAATTTTACAAAAATCAGCGTACTGGAGAGAGCAGGGATAAAAGATTCTTCTTGGTTACAAAAAGAAGGTCACAATATAAAACTTGTTAACTTGGCAGGTTTGGGGAACGGAAACGAAAAAGAAGATTGTGGTAAATTTATAGATTGGTTAAGACAATTATTAATTTTACCAACAGGAAGCTATGAAAACGGAATATTTAATACAACAATGTATTTAATTCCTTTTCACCCACGTGAATTTGGTTGTGCGTATCTGCCTACAGCAAGCTGTGTAAGTCCTAATTTGGAAGACAAATTAATATACGAAAAGACAGGTTTAAATGCTGATGAACAAGTAAAAATGCTTATCAAATTATCTCAACTTGCAGGTCACCCTGTAATTTATGACATTTTGCCTCAAACCGGAAGGTATTCAAAAATTGTACTTTCAACTCCTGATTGTGCAAGATGGTTTGATATAAATGCTTTGATTGATGAACTTAGCAAAAATGTTGATAAAGTTTTAGAGGATTTAAAAGATAAGTATTCACAAGACGATTTAGCAATTGTCGGAGGAATTTACAAAAAATCTTTAAAAGGTGAGAGTTACGGAGATTTAGCAGAACATTATCAAAATATGTTCAACGAAATTGATGAACTTTTAAAAGAAACAAAAATTTTCTTATCAAATTCTATGCTTGAAAAGAGTATTCAAGAGAGATTGCACAAGAAAGCAAAATTAATTATAAATAGCGTTGCAAAAAATCCTCGTGGCAAAAAATTGTGTGAAAATAATATAACAAATCAAGGCGAAATTATTGGTGCATTAATTAAAGAAGGAATGTGGCCTGCTCCCGGTGGAGCTTGGTGTTCTGCAGGCGTTCCGGTTTTTGACAGAATGAGCGATGGGGCATCTTTCCCAACATTCAAACACTACAAAGTTGACGGAGAAGATGTTACACATTTTGCAAATCTTGATTGTCAAACTCCATACTACTTTGTATGTCTGGAAAATGGCGAATATAATAATGACGTTATAAAATTCTTCATTGATTATATGAAAAAACTTCAGGAAGATTATAACTTTGACGGTTTCAGAGTTGATCATATCGACCACGTTGTTGATGAGGTTTCTGAAAGTGAAGGCACACCGATAAGTTACCGTGCGCCAAGAAAAGTTTTAGGGATGCTAAATACTGCTATGAAACAAAAAGTACCATACTTTGCAACATTGGCAGAATATATGCTATGGGATAATTATTATAAAGAATACCACGAGGATATGAATTTTGACCTGTTGTGGGGTAATGATATTGTTTCTCAAAGCTCAAAAACTCCTCAAGATATAGCAGATGACAATTTGTATCTATCAAATTACAATTCTGAAACAGACAAAATGACACCGTTATCTGTCTTAAAAACTTATAACAATCAAGACGGTGAATTTGAAGCAATTGACAGATATCCTGCACAATTAGGAAAAGAAGGTGCATTATTCAAGTGGTTCAAATACAAATTCATCCCCGGTGGAAGATTTGCGCAAAGGCCTGTTTTGTATATTGATGGAGACGAATCATTTACTAACGGTGGAATTGAAGAGGTTATTGGCTCTGAAATTTCTATGAAAAGAGGAAAAGATTACGATTTTTATGCAAAATTTGACGCAATTGACAGATTTGCAAAATCAAATAACGTAATAACAGATGGCGAAGCACACATCATAAGGCAAGATGATGACGGTTTTGTCGCTTGGCAAATCCAAAAAGAAGGAGTAAAAAACTCTATTTTGGTTGTGGCTAATTATAATAATCCGAGAGAGAAATTCTGCATGGAAGATAACGGAAATTCATGGACAGAAGAAAGAGAGGGAACAGAAGTTTTTGATAAGACTATTGAACTATCTTGTGATTATTCAATAGTTTCAGAGTACCGTTTTGACGGAACTGATTATGTAGAGGAAAAATTTGTTGCAGCAACAAACTCTATGACGTTTGGCAAATTGATGCCAGCTGAATTCAAGTTCTTCACGGTATTAAAGTAGAGGTAATAGAAAATACTATTTTCATAGTGGAGTATAATTTACGATTAAGTAAACTACGATTAAGTAATAATGGGATAACGCCGAGATTAAAAATCTCGGTTTCTTTTTTTAATTTTTATAACAAAATATATATTTTGTTGTGTTAAGTTTTAATTAATTTTATTTCTTTTATTTGGGGTTTTCTTTCTCTTTTACCTTATGAACAAAAGAGAAAGAAAACCCCCTAAAGAAAGAGAAAACCCCATTGGTGTTCATATCACCCTTCGGGTGAAATGACCAAATGGTAGTTGTGGACCGTAGGTCCACACTCTTAGGCTCGCTAAATGACGCTCGCCCATGCAAGTACGTTCGCAGATTACAAATTAAGCCGACCGTAATGGAGTGAGCCGAGAATATCTGTGAAACAACGACAAAGACAAGCACTGTCTGAGGGGTATTTATACCCCGAGTTTGCTTGTCTTGAGTTGAACAGCTTATATTCTCGTGCGAACGCAATTCGAGTCGGGAGTTTCTTTCCGTCGCTTTCTTGTCGATACAAGAAAGCGACATGTAGCAATTGACTCAACACAACAAAATATATATTTTGTTGTGTTGTTTAATGTACTATATCTATATGGAATATTTTGAATACAAATTTGACTTAGCAAGAAATTCTTTAAAATATGTTATAAAAACTTTTGAAATAAAAGAAATTTATATCCCTTATTATCTATGTGATGTTATAAGGCACAGCATTATAGAAGTTGGATGCAAGCCGATTTTTTATCATATTGATGACAACTTTTTCCCCACCCAAAATTTTAATAAAGACGCTTCCATTTTATATCCGAATTATTTTGGAATTTGCGAAAATAATATTGATATTTTAACTGAAAAGTATCCTAATTTAATTGTCGATAATGCTCATTCATATTATTCAAATCCAAAAGGGATAGCATGTTTCAATGCATGGCACAAATTTTTTGATATGAAAGGGAGCAGTTTATGGATAAAAAAAATGGGAGCTGATTTAAAACATCCAAAAGATGTTCAAAAACAGCCCCCAAAGACAGGAGATAACGGCAAAAGCCGTCTAATGAAATTTAGAAATTATCATGAAAAATATTCAGAAGATAACTCCCTAGAGATTGATATAAATTCTTGTATCAGTCCGTTTTGCTATCCATATTTAGCTAAAAATACACTTGAAGCAGACAACTTGGTTAAAGAATTGAATAAAGAAGGACTTACGATATACAGATATTGGAATACTTTACCCCAAAATTATAACGAATATAAATTCTACAGCCGACTTGTTCCAATACCTTTAAACTAACCCTTTAACCTCCAATAATACTCTACCAAATAACTAATTGCATCAAACGGATGCTCCAAAAATTTTGCATCCCGATTGGTTTTTATTTGGTTATGAGTCGGAACATCAACAATACTTGTTCCTTCCTTAAATGAAAGATTATAAATATTGTATAAAATCCATTTGCAGCGTCTTGGGTCAACAAACAAATGACTTATGCCTTTTGAATTTTTAACTCTCGCATTAAATGCCGAAATACGGTTGAGAATCGGAGGATTATAATCCCGAAGTTTGAATTTAACATTTTTATACCCATGTTCTTTTAGTGCATTTTTAATAATCGCATAATTTGTGTATTCGCTTTGAGTACTACGATTATCGCCTGACGCATCACCATTGATTATAATTTCAGATTTATGATTTGGATAACGCCTTATAAATTCCTCTATTGTTTGTTGAGTCGTTGTTTTTTCAATAACAATTTCATCAATAAAATAGACATTTTCATTGTCTTTGTGTGCAACAGCCCAACACATAGGGTCGACGTTGAAGTCGCAAGTAAGATGTAACGGAAGATTTTCGTTATATTTCAAATTTAATTTGTTTTTATCAGAAAATCCTTTTACAACAAGTCCTGAGGAATAGTCCCCAAATTCTCCCAGAACATTAATTTTATAATATTCTTCATCAAAACTTTCTTGTAAAGACTTGATGAAATGAGTCGGAAGATAAATGTTATTAGTAGTAGGTGCTATAATAAGCCTATAGTTTTCTTTTTTATTTTCGACAAATCGTTTCCAAATCCAACCTTTATCAGATTGAGGATTTGTGTGTCCAAAAAGTCTGTAGCGAAAATCAACCCAGCTTTTACCTCTATAAGTATTTCTCAACCTGCCCAAAAGCTGTTTAAAAGAAGCATCGGTTATTTGTGATGCTTCTTCAATTTCAGCCCAATGTAAGTTTAAGGATTTGAATTTTTCAGGTTCATCCAACGCCGAAAAAAGAATTTCGGAACCGTTAGAGAATTTTATAATTTTATCAATTTTATTATAAATATAATCCTTATCTTCAACAAACCCTAATGCATCAAGATGCTCCAAATAACTCACAAGCGTAGTTTTCCGAACGAGTTCATATTCTTTTGCACCAACTAACCCTTTACAACCGGGGAATTTTCGTGCCATAAGTATTCCCAAAAGCGAACCACACCAAGTTTTGCCCGAGCCATAACCTCCTTGATACAAGGCAACATCCAGAGCATTTGAATGTGGTATTTCAATAAATTCACGTTGTTTATCGAGTAACTTGTATTTAGCCATAAGCACCTCGCATTATTTACCCCTATCCCAATGACAGAATCTTTGATGTACATCTACAGCATTTTTCATTAAATATCGTTTGAACGGAAAAACTCCGGAGGCTTCTAATAATGCACTAAATACTTCACTCGAAAATTTTCTGTCGTTTTCTATATATGAATGATTTTGGCATATTACATCATGAATCAGGGCCGGTATTAAAAAAGAGTTATCAGTATTTGAACCGATAACCCTCCAAAAAACTTTTGGAATTGATGCACCATCGTAACAATATCCTTTAGGGATTTCAAAGAAATATACTTTCTTCTTTTTATTATCTTCAAGTAAAACTTTTAGATTTCTTTTGTTTATAAAAGGATATTTTTTTATTGATTTTTTTAATTCAAGACTGTCAGAAGGAAGCGAATATCTAATGGCAACTTGGGGGATTTTATCAAAATATATTGTAACTTTTTTGTTTGAATACCATTTATACATTTTATTCCTCGCTTTCTGAGAAGGATTTATTTATGAATAAATTATCTAGTTCATCTGTTGAATAACCAAGACTTTGACCTAATTGTTCAATCAAAGGGTTTCCTCTGTAGTAGTCATTTGCATAATCAAATTCAATCTTTGCTTCCTCTGTTGTAAGCATTGAGCGTATCATATCAGGTGTAATTTGTTTATCCCTGTAGATTGCTAAAAACACTTCACGCTTAGTTAAGCTTAAATGATTAAGTCGTTCACGTTCTTGTTGCTCT
>JAKSUP010000087.1 GCA_024408905.1 bacterium | reverse complement strand
AAAAAAGAAGTCTTAAATATAATACAAATATAAGTACCAATAATAAATATTATGTCAAAAAAAATTCCTTTTAGTCATCCTCTTTATTTATTTTTTAAGTTTTTTGAAATCTCATTTTGTATAGAATTTGCTTTGATGATATATTTTGAAAGTTTTTCATATTTATCAAGATTTTCACCATATGGAATATTGAGTGTCATTAGATTATCTACATTTTTATTAATATTTTCTAATGTCGTTAAAGCATTTTTTAAATTTAATAATGAAGCAAATTTTTCCGGTAACTTTGTTGTTAAATTATTTAAAAGTTTATTGCCACATTTTTTATTTTCTTGAATTTTTTTCTTTCCGGTGAGAGTATTAAACACGTGTTCGGAAATTTTTGCTGAAATACTTTTATTATTGTATTGATTTACGATATCTGAATATTCCTTCTCTAAAGACAATTTTTTATTGTATAAGCTTTCTGCAAGTCGATAGTCGTGAATTTCTAGTGCAGCTTGTATTTGAGAATCTAAATTTCGGATCTCTTTTTCTATTTTGGAAATTTTATATTCCATCTTTAACGTATCATTTTCAATGTTTTTATAAGCATCTTCTTCTAACAATGTAGAGTCGTAATCGTTTATGTGCCTTGTGAATTTTGTGGCATCACTACTTGTTATATTCAGAAAAGCTTGCTTTTCTGACATAAAAAAGTTATCCTTGTTGTCATTGTTGAAAGGATTGGTTCTGGTTGTTTCAAATTTATCAGATAAATTTTTATCCATATAAGAATTATACTAAATTTTTTGAATAACATCAATGAAATTATATGAATTTTGAAATCTGATTTCTTAATTTTATAGCCGGGAAATATGAAGGGAATATTTTTAAACAAGCATCTATGCTTTGAAGAGCATTATTATATTCTCTGTTGTTTATATAAAATTCTGCAAGTAAAAAATGCAATTCTGCATCATTGTACATAACAGATTTAGATTTATCAAAATACTCTTTTGCTAAGTTGAAATATCTATCAGAGAACAATACTCTGCCAATATATTTATAAACCTCTTGATTATATCTTATGAATATGTCTGATGCACCAAGCAGCAACTGTGTATATTCAACTTTTTCATTTTTTATAAGATAGTCTAAATCAATTTCTAAAAAATTTCTCAATTCAAAATAAGTCGGAACCCTAAGCAGTCTACCGTTTAAAACTTGTACGAGAGTCTGGCCCCAATTATTTCTTGGAGAATCATTTGACTCAAATATTTTTTTTGCAGTAATTAAATCATCACTAAGTATAGCTAAATATGCGTGTTCTACACTTTTTGCTCTGAACTTGGGCTCTTCTTTTCCTTCGAAAAAATACATCTTATCCTTGTTTGCTGTTGTCTTTTCTTATTATTATAGACTTACTTTTTTCATTGTTGTTATCTACAATAACATCCTTATCATTAGCATTTTTTTCAACTTTATCATTGATTTTGAATTCTTTATTCTTCAGCAAATCAGATACAGAATCAACAGCGTTAGTATTTGCATCTTTACCAACCAAGTTTGCCAATTTTACTTGATAGTAAATTTCTTCTCGATATATTTTAACATCTTTATCTGCCTCAATAGCGATTTTGCATTGACCATTTTTTACTTCGACAATAGTTACTACAATATTGTCGTTAATCATTATTTTTTGTCCGTTTTTTCTAGATACTACTAACATTGCGTAACTTAATCCTTTTTAAATAGTGGAAAGCTTGTGTCATAACCTGAGCCTGACAATATTACTTGTCCTGCAACTTTTTTATCCAAGTTTATAATAATTGGAGCTAATAGATTAACTGTTGTCTTTTGAGGATTATTTTGTGGTATTGAAGCAATATTCATAACCAAAAGACTTTCAACATTTTCAATTTTTAATTTTTCTACAATATCATCATTCAAATCTATTGAATAATTAAGTCCCAAACTGAACAAAGATACTATCGGAAATGCTAAAGAAGGATCTTCCGTAGATTGCAGCCATTTAAAAAAGTTATCTTTATTTAAGTCCACTATAACATATTTTGACTGTTCGTTAAAACCAATAATCGGAAGAACAAATTCAAAAACACGTTCTTCTTCTATTTCAATTTCTCCAAATCTAATTGTTTGTATTTTCATTTGTATTCTTTCTAAAATCCTAGTGACATACTATTTGTTAACATTGATTGAATAACTTCAGGACTAAGATTTTTGGAACCCAGCATATTCAATATTGCTCTTGAATCATTTTGTGAATCCATAAGCATTGAAAAATCTTGTCCGTAATTGTTGTTAAGAATATTTGTTAAGCCTGCTCTTTGCAGTGTTCTTAGTGCAGCAACTATCTCATCATTTGTAGGAACGGCATCTTCTGTATTATTCATACTTGAAAAGTCTTTAAATTCCTTAAATTTTTGTGGTGCGATATCATCATGACGATTAATTTCTCTCATCATATTTTCAATTTTTAATCTTTCATAATCGCTTCTCACTTTGTCTGACAATCCGTTAAAATTACGTGTTTTAATAAATTCTTCATATTCGTCTTGGAATACAGCTTCACTGCATTTGTCCGGTTCTTCAAGACAAATTTTTCCTTTTGTAGCATAAGCAGAGATGTTCCCACCGGGAGTTGCTAATGCGATTGCTTTATCATAATTAGCGATTGCATCATCTTTTCTGCCTAATTGTACTGATGTTATTGCCAAATAATAATATGCCAAAGCATTCGAATTGTCTTTTCTAATTACAGATTCTAATGTTGTATAGCATTGGGAATAATTTCCGGCTTTGTACAGCTTTATAGCACCTGCTAATTCTGATGATACATTAGTTTTTGCAAAAGCAACAGAAACAGCTGATGTTAATATTAAAATGCTTAACAGAGATAATAATTTCTTTTTCATAGCGCCCTTCTTTTTTCTTCTTATATCAATATACACCATGCAATTAAACAAGGCATACGTCATATAATCGAATTATACAATATTTTTATAAGGATAACAAGTTTGGAGTCAATAGGTAGTTGGTTATTTCTTTTTCTAAGTGAATATTGTATGCACTATTTATTTCTTTAATAAAATAACAAGGACTTGTAACGTTGATTTCTATTATGTTTTTGCCAATAACATCCAAACCTGCCATCACAATTCCCATGTCATTAAGTCTTTTTGCAATTGGTGTGAAGAATTGTAAATCACTTTCTGTAAATTCTGACTTCACAACAAAATTGTCATTGTGTGTATTAAATTTAAAATCATCTTTTCCAGGTAATTTTTTAATGCAATATGGCAATATTTTATCGCCTAATGTAAGAACTCTAATATCTCCTTTTGTTACTTCCGGAATATATTTCTGCACCATGGCAATAGTTTTTTCGTTATTGGTCACGGTGTTAATTATTGTATGTGTATTTGGATCGCCTTCGTACAAAAACATTACGCCGGAACCGAAACATTGATTAAGTGGTTTTAAGACTATTTGTTTGTGAACAGAAAGAAATTTTTCAATTTCTTTCATTGAACTTGTCACAATTGATGGTGTCATGTATTCTGAAAAATATAAACTGTGTAACTTTTCGTTAAAGTTTCTTATTGCCTTTGGAGAATTTATAATTTGTGGCTTAGTTACAAAATCAAAAATATATGTCGCATTTATGTAATCTATATCAACAGGTGGATCCGGACGGAACATAACAATATCAAAGCTATCGATAACAATTTCTTGTTCTATGTTTTTGTAAAAAATATTACTACCATCGGTATAACTTTCAAAACAAGTTGCGTATGCTACATCATCCCTTAAATGTAAATTTGGGTTTATTGTAATCCATACGTCGCATTTGTTATTTAAAAATTCTTTAATTAACCAAAAATTTGTAACAAGCTTGTTAAATTCGAAATATTTTAACTCTAATTTGTCAATTACAAAAAGTATTTTTTTCATATAAAACCTCTATATCACAGATGCTACCACTAATGTAACTTTTTAACAAGCTAATCTTCTTACTAAAAAGTAGATTTTTTTTCTTTAATAGATTATTATATATATAATCTGAAGAGAAATTTATGAGTAAAAAAAATACATCTAAAAAAGAAAAGAAAGAATCTTTTTTTCAAAAATTTTTAAATTTGGTCTTAACCATTATTTTTGCTTGCTTAATAAGTTCACAAGTTTGTACGGCAGCTAATAATAATTTAAGGTTTGCCCAAATTAGCGATTCTCATTTCTCTACTTTTGAAGAAAACACATCCTACAAATTTCTAAAAAAATCAGCAGAAATTCTTGATGACGTTGTTTTTCAATTAAATACGTCCGGCCCTTATGATTTTGTAATTTTTACAGGAGATTTAGTAAATAAACCCATTGAATCCGAGTTAACAAAATTTATATCACATGCAAAAAAAATCAAATCACCTTGGTATGCAATTAATGGTAACCATGATATTGCAATTGACGGGCCATTGACGAAAAAGAGATTTAGACAGATTTTAAATGAAAATAATAAAAACATGAATTCCGATAAAATATATTATGCTTTTACTCCTAAGCGTGGTTACAGGGTCTTATGTTTAGATTCTATAATTGATACTCGCCTGACCAGTAATGGTGAATATAGCGAAGAAGAAATGGCTTGGCTAAAAGAAGAATTAGATAATCATACGGATGATGTTATTATCATTTGCACTCACGTTCCGATAAATGAACCGTATTCAAGTCCTAATCACAGGCTGAATAATGAATATGAGGTTAAAAAATTATTAAGGTCGTATAAAAACACCATTGTTGTTTTGCAAGGTCATTATCATTGTACAAGAATAAACCAACAAGATAATGTCGTTTATATTTCTTGTCCTTCTTTAGTTACATATCCTAACGCATATAGAGTAGTTAATATAAATTCAAATAAAAAGCGAGTAAAAATTGATATATTTTTAAAGGAAACAAACCTTAAAGACATTCAATCTCGCTCTAAAATGCGACTTTTTGGCACAGAATCTTTATATGGTGACGAGTCAGACAGAAATGCTACAATAGAAATATTAAAAAATAAGGAATGATAGAATATGGCTGATGAATTTAGAGTTAAGTTTAGAGGTGTAAGAGGCAGTTATCCGGTGCCGGATGGCAATTTTCTTAAATATGGTGGTAATACTGCCTGTGTGGAAATTAATGTTGGTGGGCATTTAATTATAATTGATGCCGGAACGGGAATCATTAGTCTTGGTAATGAGCTTATGCAAAAATACATCGAGTCAGGGACTACGCTTTCTGACAGGACTCCAATTAGATGTTCAATATTATTGAGTCATATCCATTTGGATCACATACAGGGATTTCCGTTTTTTAAACCATCTCATCTTTCTTCAACCAGAATGGCTTTGTTAGGTGGAGTAAATTATAACGAAACATTAGAAGAAGAACTTTCAAAATTATTATTCACAAAATCATTTCCACTTGATTTGGGTGATATTGCAGCTGATTTAAAAATTGTTGACTTGAATGAAACTAACTATATTATTTTCAAAAAGAATGAAGATTTGCCGACAGTAGTCAGAGTTAATGACCTAAAAGGCGACGAATTTGATGAAGATGATGTTGTTGTAACATGTTATAAGTCCTATGCACATCCTCAAAACGGAGTTTTTGTCTACAAGTTTGCATATAAAGGCAAGACTCTTGTTTATGCATCAGACAAAGAAAGTTACCCCGGTGGAGATAAAAAACTTGTTAAATTTGCAAAAGGTTGTGACTTATTAATACATGATGCACAGTATTCAACAGAAGATTATTTGAGTATATATGTTCCAAAACAAGGTTTTGGACATTCAACTTTTGAAATGGCATTGGATTGTAAGAAACAAGTAGAAGCAAAGAAAGTTGTATATTTCCATTATGACCCTTGTTATGATGATGAAAAGTTGGATTTGTTGGCTGAAGAATATGCTGATGATAATGCAGTTATGTCAAACGAAGGGTTGGAAATTTCTCTTTTATGATAAAAAAAATTTTTGTATTATTGTTGTTTACAAC
>JAKSUP010000086.1 GCA_024408905.1 bacterium | reverse complement strand
GCGAGCAGAGCGTAGATTTTTCCCTTTAGCAAGTTCTGTTGCAATTTTTTCTGCTTGTTCCTTATTTGGGGTAAGCCCTTTTGATTCAAGTTCTTTAGCAGTTTTACTTATGCTAATAACTTCTTCTGATGATTTAAGTTTGATATCTTTAAACCAGTGCCAGAATTTTTTGAATATGTTTGCGTTTTTGTCTATAACTTTTGTGTCATTTAGTAAATGAATTTCATTTCCTTTTTTCTTTTCAACTTTCTCAAAAATAGTTGCTGCGCCTTTTGCAGCATAATCTCCCAAGAAATATAAGCTGATAAATGTTGCAATATCTCTTATTGTTGCTTCTCTTAATTCATTTTTGTCATCAGCAGCTGCCATTCTTGATGCAAATGTCGTTGTAGAAATTAACCTTGCTTGGTCCATAGACGGGAAAATTCCTTTAAATTCAAACATGTTCCATTTAGGAACCTTCATCATTGACAAGAAGCCGACAGCCAGCATTGACGCAATTGATATAATCTTTTGTTTAGTCAGTCCCTCTTTCGCGTTTTTATCATAAGTTGCATTGTCTGTTGCATAATCTTCATATATAGGAGCGCCCTTGACTCCTGATACTCTGTTTGTAATCCATCTGTTAATAAATTGCATAGAAGCAGCCAAAGGAAGGACAATCAAAAATCCACCAATTGTTTTTCCTTTAACAAGCTTTTTGCTTTGTTTTGCAAAATCTTCTATCAATAATTTAGGATTTTTAGCACTTGCTTTTTCAAATTCGCTAAAAAACTTGATGCTGTCTTTCATTAAGCTTGTAATGTTTGATGCTTCTACTTTACCGGCTTTGTTAACAACACTCAGGTTTTCGTAAACATGAGTTTTTTCTGCTATTTTTTGCGAAATTTTATCGACTTCTTTTTCTAATTCTTTTCTTTTTAAATCTTTTTTAGCAATTTCTCTGTATTGGGATATGTATTCATTAATTTCGCTTTTTGAAAGAACGTCTTTGAACTTGATTTTTTTGTCGCCGTCATAGCCTTCAATGTTTTCAAATAACTCTTTTAAAGCACTTCTCATTTTATCCTTGGAAGTTGATTTCGTATATAATTTTGTTGCATTTTCTATCAAAGAACTATCTGCAAGGCAAGTTGACATTTTTGCTCCGTCAGACATTATGTGCTTGTTCAATAAAGCAGCTACTCCCATACTTATAATACCCGGGGTCATGCAGTTGACAATTAGACCGGAAGACTCACGCCTAAAGGCTTCGAAACCGGCAAAAACATTAGTCATAGATTCAACAATTGTTCTTGGAAGAATTGCTGAAAGCATATCAATAACTGCGACATTTACCATTGGCATTTTTTCGCAGGCTTGCAGCAAACTGAAAGCAGCACCGACCCCTTTGAAACTAGGGTTATTATGTCTTTTGCTGCTGACGTTGAGGCTATTTATATTTTCTTCTACGCCAATTTTTTGAATCATACACGTTTTCTTCTAATGCAACATACACGATTATATCAACTTATATATATATTTAAAAGCGTGGCATTTTGAAAATTGCCTAATTTTTATTAAATGTAAACAAAATGTAAAGATGGATTTTTGAATGTTTTATTAATGTAAGGCAACAATTAAAATGCTCGGTTTAAACTAATGATTGTTATTTTATTAAAAGGAAAGTTTTTCTGTTTATTAAAAATTTTTATGTCATGTTTAAATGTAAAATTTTGTAAAAATTTTATCAAAGGTTTAAAAATTCATGGCTATACTTTGCATGCAAATACTGTTATAATGTAGTGTAAGTGTTTATTGTTTATCACATTTAAAAAGAGGATTACTGGATGAAAATTCTTATTTCAAACGACGATGGTCTTTTGGCCAATGGTATTCATGCATTAATCGAGGCATTAGCCCCAAAACATGAAGTTTATGTTGTAGCACCGGATAGAGAACGTAGTGCTGCAGGACATTCTTTAACATTACATACTCCTTTGAGGGTAGAAGAAGTTGATCCGAAATACGGCGCAAAACGTTGTTGGATGACAACAGGAACTCCGGGTGATTGTGTAAAATTGGCAATTAATGCTATTTTAGCAGAAGAAGAAAAACCTGATTTAGTTATTTCAGGGATTAACCATGGACCTAATTTAGGTGCTGATATATTGTACTCAGGTACCGTAAGTTGTGCAATGGAAGGTGCTATGATGGGTTACCCAAGTATTGCAACATCTTTGGCAAGTATGAGATGTGAATACGAGGATTTCAAGGTTACTGCACAATTTATTGCTGAATTTATAGAAAAATTAGATACGTACAAAATTCCACCAAAAACATTGTTAAATATTAATGTTCCGGGGTTAGAAAAAGAAGATATTGCAGGAATTGCCGTAACAGAACTTGGCAGCAGAATGTTCACTGACGAATATGAAAAACGTGTTGATCCAAGAGGTAAAGTTTATTATTGGATGGCAGGTGAATTGATAACTGAACCTGATGATGCAGCAACTGACATATCTGCAGTTCGCAACAATTTAATTTCTGTAACTCCGATTACGTATGAAATGACCAGAGTAAACATAATGAATGATTTACAGAAAGAACTTTGTAAAGACAGATTTTGCGATTGGTTTTAGTTTAATTAGGCAAAAAGTATAAGAATTAAGGAACGGTAAATTGCTCGAATGGGTAATTTACCGTTTTAAATAAGGGTTAGTATGTAGGTATGCAAATATCTACATTTTTTAAAATATTGAATAGAAAAATAGAAAAGTATGACAAACTAACATCAAACCCGTTTGAGGTGCCTCAATCGATTACTTTGGTGTGGGTGGAAGATGATAATGCTTACGAAGAAAAAAAAGAATAGCAATTATTAAAAATTTGCTACCCTTTTTATAATATTAACTAATTTAATCAAGCTAACTTAGTCTTGCCTTTTTAGGGACTATTGTTACTCCACCTTCTGAAACATAAAATCCTCTTGCAAGGTCGGCTTCTCTATCAACTCCGATTTTGGTATTTGGAGGAACATAGACATTTTTATCAATAATTGCTTTTCTGATTTCACAATGACGTCCTATTTCAACATCTTCCATCAAGATACTATCTGTAACTTGGCAATAACTGTTAACTTTAACTTTTGGTGAAAGTACGCATTTAGAAATGTTAGCACCTGAAACAATACATCCTTCAGAAACCATTGAGTTTGTAGCCATACCAACTCTATCACCTTCTTGCCAAATAAATTTTGCAGGAGGATAATTGTAATTGAATGTTCTTAATGGCCATTCTTTAGAGTATATATTTAATTCCGGTTCATAATCCAATAAATCCATATTTGCTTGCCAATAAGCATCAATACATCCAACATCACGCCAATAACCTTTTTCCTTTGGAGTCATTCCTGTAAAAGTATTGTCGGCAAAGTTATAGATATAAATACTTTTTCCTTGTTCTAACAACATAGGTATAACATTTTTGCCGAAATCGTGGTTTGAGGTTTCTATTTTTGAGTCTTCTTCTAATGCGTTTACAAGAATTTCCTTATTAAAAATATAATTTCCCATTGATGCCAAGCACATTTTAGGGTTATTTGGAATAGGTTTTGGTGCTGTTTTTGGTTTTTCAACAAAACCTGTCAGACGCCAATTTTCATCAACTTCAATAATCCCAAATTCGGAAGCTTCTTCTATTGGAATTGGAATAGCAGAAATTGTTAAGTCTGCATTGTTATTTTTATGGAATTTTAGCATTTGCCATACATCCATTTTGTAAATATGATCGCCACCAAATACACAAACGTAGTTTGGTTCTTCATCATGGATATGAAAAATGTTTTGATAAACTGCGTCAGCAGTTCCTTTATACCAACTGCCACCGGTTCTCATTTGTGCCGGCACCAAATCAACATATTGGTTCAAAAATGGTGACAGGGTGTAACCGTGAGTAATATGTTTGTTTAATGAATCAGATTTGTATTGAGTTAAAACTTTAATTTTGAAAAATCCTGAATTAATAAAGTTGTTCAATACAAAATCAATAATTCTGTATCTTCCTCCAAAAGGGACTGCCGGTTTTGCTCTGTCTTGTGTTAGTGGGTGTAGTCTTTTTCCTTCCCCACCGGCTAAAATCATAACTAAGGTGTCATCTACTGACATAAATTCTCTCCTATATTAAGACCATTTTTATAATCTCTACTATTATAGTTTATCAGATTTGTATTAATATTTCATCATCTTTTGGATTTATTTTGTCGAAAAAAAACTTTTAATATATAATTTTTTTATGAGTAGAATACGGAAATTATATTATTTTGATAAAAAGAACACGCAAGAAATGATATCATTTCTGAATAATAGTACGAGTGATACTTATATTAACCATGTGATGTTCAATCCTTTTATCCCTCTGCACCATATTCTACCTTTGGCGTATAAATTTTTACCGGAATCCTATGTCTTAAAAGATTATAAAGAAGTTCGGGGATTAATTACAGTAGCACCAACCAAATGCAAGAACAAAAAGATGGAAATTCAGAAATTGTTTTTTGAAGAAAATGCTTACGATGATGCTGCAGAACTTGTTCAGTTTGTAGTTTCTAAATATAAAGCATTGGGTGCAACGTCAATAATTGTAAAAGTGGATGATTATTTGCCTGAACTTTTAACAATGCTTGTTTCGAAATGTGGCTTTACTCAGATTTCTTATGAAAAATTGTGGCGAGTAAACAAGTTTATAGATGTTGATTATAGCAACAATCACTACAGAAACTTTAGAAATTCTGATGCAAAGGCAATTGCGAATATTTATAATGATAATTTACTTCCACATTTTAGACCACTATTAAGCAGAGAGCCGATTGAATTTAAAGAAAGTGTTTTCAGAGGTTTGTCTTATTTGACAGAATATAAATACACGATAGAAGACAAGCGTACAAGAAATGTAATTGGTGGAATTTGTATACAAACGTCTGATAATGAAAATTTTGTGGTTGATATTATTCAATCAGCTTGGGAAGATTTTGATGTAAATGAGATAATATCTTTTGCAACAGCACAAATTAAGAAAAGAAAATCTCGATTTGGAATGTATATTCGTTCTCAACGGTATAATACCTTTGGGGATAAATATGAAGATAAATTTATCACTAACGGCTTTGAGCGTGTGCAAAATCAGATAGTATTAACTAATTCATCAGCCAGAGTGTTAAAAGAAAATGTAAAAACAGGTAAATATACTGTTTTGAGTAATTTCTGTCCGTCAAATGCTATCTCTACAAAAATTGGACTATAGAAATTAATTATTCAGCAATATTATAATTTGCATCGTTAAAATTGTAACGAATTGTAAAATTTTTCTTAAAAACCCTAAAGTTTTTGAAAAAAATGCCGATAACATTAATACAAGAACAAGGGACAAGGAAAATGGCAGAAGCATTCAATTTAAATACGTTTTTAAGTGAGCAACAAACCTATACGCAGCGTAAATATACAAACGCTGAAAATGCTCAAGCTGCCATGGAAGCACGTGATGTAGAACGTGCAGAAGAAGCAGTTGCTAATAATGGTTTATTGTCCTTGACTGTTGGCGAAAAATTAAAGGAAATGGGTATTGGTGAACGTGTAATTCAACAACTCGGGGATACTGCTAAAGGTATGGTAGAAGGTGTTGTTTCTCCGTTTACTGATTGGTTAGAAAAATATGAAAATATATTTGATGAAAGGGTTTATAATGCAGAGATGCAAGCACTTGGGAAACAACATTTCTTCAATAACAAAGCTTTAGCAAAACAATCTCTGGAAAATCCTACAGGTCAAAATTTTTCAATGAATATGTAAATTCTCCTTTTTTCGATAAAAAAAGAGGGTGGCTAAATAGCCATCCTTTTTTACATAATATTTATTATTGGTATAGAAATTCCCCTCTCCCTAGGGGGAGCGAATTTTCGGTAGGGTGCAGGCGAAGCCAAACCCGTAAGTTCGAGTCGGACGTTACTCCGACGAGAACCCGAATAATTCAAGACAGGGTGCCTGAAAGGCAGGAGGGGGTTTTACTATTTCTTTATTTTTTTATCTATG
>JAKSUP010000085.1 GCA_024408905.1 bacterium | reverse complement strand
CAATTCATCAGCCGACCTAAAGGTACGGCAGCTTTCTTGCCACAATCTTATGTAACAATTGAACTGAGGTTATCCACATTTTGTTGTGGATAACTCTAAAATGATGTAACAGTTTAACGGAATTTGTAAATTTATTTTAGCTTTGAAAAGCCTTTATTTACAATACTTTTCAAAATTCATAAAAAAAGATGTAACAGTTTAACGGAAGAATGTAACAATATAACAGATTCTTCTATTATATCTAATAAATTCAAATAATAAATTTGAAATCTAATAATAGAGCCTGTGGATTTGTGGATAACTTGAAAATTCCTCAGTTAAACTGTTACATCATCTTAAATATTTGCAGTAATTAAGGCGTACCTTACATCATCTTTTAAAACAGGAGTAGGACTTTTGAACAAAGTTATTCCTATTCCTCCTTCATCAAATCTTACTTTAAGTTCTGGATAATATTTAGCTTTTAGCTCTTTTATTAAATCTACAATAACATAAAAATTATTACTCTCCATTTTACCTTTGTCTTTTTGAGCGTTATCACTAAGCGGCATAAATTGTTCTACTAATTTTTCTCTTGGAATAAATACTGGAGCTTTTAATCCATTATTTCGATAGACTAGCCACGCATAAATATCTTTGCCAACAGGGCTTGAAATATTTTTATAGGCTGTGTAATCAATAGGCACTGCATGTCTTTGACAAAAACCTGCAAATTCTGAAGAAAGCAATATTTTAAAATACCCTACTCTACCTGCGTCTTTACCAGATTTTAATTCTTTAAATTGAATTCCATTTGTAAAACGAATATTTCCTGTTGTTTGAGTTATTACTTCAACTTCTTCTTGGGGTGCATTTCCTTCGTATAATTCCTTAAAATATACACCTGGTTTAACTTCTTTTATTCGTTGTTCAAAAGTAAAAGAACAACTAGAAAAACAATCTAGTTGTTCTTTTATATCCTTGCCTCTTTGCCTTGGAAGCTGTAGTTCATTTAATAAATCAGAAAGATTATTATATTCAATAAGAACGGGAGAATCTTTTTCCTTAGAAAGAACAGCATGTGTTGTTAAAACACTTAACAAAAGTCTTCCATAACGCCCGAAAGGAACATTTTTAGGAGAGGTTAATATTAAAGTTACACCATTACTTCCTTTTCTAATAAATACAGGTTTATTTAAGTTTTTCAACGGTAATGAAGCTGTTGTAAAAAACGATGGTATGTATGCTAAAACTTTTTTCTGTTCATTTATTAGATTTTCAGCAGCAAAAAGTCCAACTATATCTGAATCAATTTCATTAATGATGGTTTTATTTTGATTTTTTTTCATAATTTTTCTCTTGTAACAGTTTAACTGATTTTTTTATAAAAATGCACAAAAAAAATTTTTTTTTTAACGACGATTTAATTTTTTTTTACACTATTTTTATTAAATTTTAATAAGGGGTTTACATGCTTAATATTGTTATTGAACGTAATAAAAAATCTTATGATTACAAAGTTAACCCAAGTGAAAAAGGGAGTTTTGCTAACAACTGGAAAAACAATATGCAGGATTGGTTTGTTCTGTATGACGAAGATGCTGAAATTGTTAGATTCCGTTGTCAGAGCGTAGCAAACTATAATTGGGGCGATTATGCTACCGCTGATACGGTTGAGTATGGCGATACAATCCGAGAGGGATATTTCAAAGTTAAGTGTTTTGTTGAGCCTCGCTCTTTTCATGGAGAAATTCATGGAATTATCGAAACTAAAGATGTAGATGGACAGTGGATTGGACATGATTCTATGCAGACTACAGCTGACGGTTTCCAGAACGGCAGATGGCTTATTCACGATACATGGTCTAAGAAACTTGGGAAAGATTCAAATTATGCTTGGAGTGCAGGCTGTTTGATTATGAATTCTTCTGATTTAGCTTCGTTTAACAAAGTATTACATGCTTATAAAGTTCAACCTGATGAAATTATAGAAGGACAAATTGTTGAAATCGAATAGAGGTGGTTTATGGCTGATATAAAAACCCCAGCAGAAGCTAAAAAAAAGAAAGCTCGAAGTGTCATAAATAATGCTTTGAGAGATGGGAGAATCAAAAAACCGCAGACATGTGCTAAATGTCATAAACAAACTTCTAAATTGACGGCACATCATAAAGGGCGTTATGTGTCTAGTAGTACAGAAGTAAAACGACAGAACATAGTTTGGCTTTGTTATCATTGTCATAAACTAGAAACTGATAAATCGCATCGAGTAAAATAGGAGAAAAAAAAATATGAAATTTGTTAAAGCATTACTTTTGGTTGTTGCAACACTTATTATGGAATGTTGTCTTATATTTGTGCCTGAGAGTTCTGGTGCTGTAAGTATGACTTTTACTGCTGCACTTGGAATTTATCTAGGACTTGATGTTGCTGGTATGATTGCTAAAACTACAGCTCTTCCAAAAGGCGAATTCAAATCACTTAATACTTACAAGTATATCATTTCCGCAGTATGCCTAGCCATTCTGACTGTTACATCAATTCTATTAAGAGATAAATCAGATGTAACAACTGCTATGACAGCATTCATTTCGTCTGCAATGATTATTATTACATGCTTAATAGGCGGATTGGAAGGAAATAATATTGCTACAGAATCAGGTGAAAAAAAGGATGCGGAATGACTTATCTAATACTAGGGCTTGTAGGGCTTTTATTGTTGCTCTCATTTTCTTTGGTTGTAGCAGTCAAGATGAATATAAAGAAGAGCAAGAACATCGAACAGTTAGAGAATGCTATTTTACAACAGAGGAAAATACATGAGAAATTTGAACAGCTTGACGAAGAATCTAAAAAAGAAAAAGAAAAAATTGACAGTTCTGATGTTGTTTCCAATGTTGATAATGCTATGGACATCTTGCGTAACATCAAAATCAATCGGAAATGAATTGCCTTATATTGAATTTCCAGAATTGATTATAGATCCTTATAAAATTGACTATTCAGTTCAAGTGAATAATGAAAATCAGGAAGAGTCTTTAGTAATTATCAAATGGCTGAATTCAGATAGAACAGTCACCCTCCCCTACTGGTTTTTTATGAAAATTGTAAATCACGATATAGATGTTGATACTGTCAGAAATAAGTATGAATACTTGAGGTCTGAAAATGCAAGGTAGATTTCATAAGTACAATAAATCCAGCAAAGAAAATAGAACTTACAACGGAATTGTATTTGATTCTAAGACTGAAATGAATCGTTATCTGGAACTGTTGCAACTTGAAAGATTAGGAACTGTTGCTAAACTTATGTGTCAGGTAGAGTTTGAACTCCAACCTGCATTTACGGATTTCTCTGGAAAAAAACAGAGAGCAATAAACTATATTGCTGATTTTGTTTATGTCAAAGGTGGGAAAATAATAGTCGAGGATGTGAAGTCTAATATGACCTGTACACTCCCCGACTATAGATTAAAAAAGAAAATGTTTATGTTTAAGTATCCTCAGTATCAGTTTTTTGAAAATGTGAAGTAGTGTTAATCTAACACTGTTTTAGCACTAATCTAACACTATTCTAAAGTTTTCCTGTCTTTTTTGCTTTAATATATTCATTCACAGCGTTGATGATACCTTTGTTTAGACTTCTCATTTCACTCTTGAAATATACAGTCCATTCTTCCCATTCTTCTTTTGAAGGTTTTACGCTTAGAGCGATTGTACTTCCCTTTCCTATCACTTCGCCTTTGTGAGTTTTTTTAGCCATTTCAACTTTTGGTATTTCTTTTTTTTCAGTTTCAGATGTAGTATCAAAGTTTGCTAACTGTCCTTGAGATTCATTTATTTCAGACTTAGCAAAATCAAATCTATTTTTCTTAATTGTCGCCATATACTACCCTACTTCGCTAATGATTCTGCGATATTCTTAAATGCTGTCAATGTTTCAGGTTTTGCTGTTCCAGTCTGCTGTATTGAAATGTGTGCTTGTTGAGCTTTTTTGAATGCTTGGTCTACTGGGATAGTAAACAGTTCAAACCCACAATTAGAAAGCTCCATCGCGTCATCGTAAAAGCCTTTTTGTTGTGAAAGTCGGTTATCTTTTGAGTTGAGAATAATTTTTTTAAGAACAGCTTTTTCTGCAGGAATATGCAACTGTTTTTTCATTGATTTTAAGTTATCTCCGAATATTTGGAATCCATCTGCAGAGAACTCATCAAGTTGTAACACAGCGATTACTTCATCGGCGGCATTTATCGCGCTCTTTTCCAGAGCTGTAAATGCAGGAGATGTATCAATGATACAGTAGTCAAAAATATCTTTAACAGATTCAAGCATATCAGCGAAAGCAAAAGGTTCTGATGAAGATTTATTTTGCTGATATTCTCTAAGTTGTCCGTTAAGTCCTGCTGTGGGAAGTATAAAAAGGTTTTTCTCAGAAGTCTGATAAATCGCTTCTTTTATTTCTTTGTATCCAAAAAGCACATCAGCCAATTCTGTCTCGATAGATTCTCCCCCTAACCAGCTGGTTGCGTTACCTTGTGGGTCAACATCGACTAAAAGAGTTTTTCCAAGCCTTGAAAGTTCAACTGCTATAGTTGCAGCGCAAGAAGTTTTTCCTGTTCCACCCTTTGAAAGAGCACATGCAAAAGTTTTCATAAAACACCTCACTTATATTTTTATTTTCGGGTTAAAGGTGTTTTGTCTTTATAAAAAAGTTAAAATAAATTGTTTTTAACTTTTTTATGGTGTTAAAATAGTGTTAAAATAAAATTGCAATAACACTGTTTTAACTTTAAGTTAAAATAACCACGAGGATTGCGATAGAGCGATGTTTTTAACTTTTTTGAGATATTTGTCATATTAACTACAAAACCTCTCTATGCCCCAATTTTAGCGAATAGAGAGGTTTTTATTTTTTTTAATGATTTTACTTATCAGATGTTGCCGCCCCCCTAACTTCAGTTATAGGGATATAAGGCAATATCTGATAACCTCCAGCACAAAACAAAAATCATCAAAGTAATTAAAAACATCAAAAGAACTTCACCTAATTTCATAAAATTTTTAATGTCCTCTATTAATTCTTTTTATTGTTTCTCTTGTTGCTGCTGAATACTTAAAAAAAACTCCATCAGGAATCTTTTCGCCTGTTATTACGATTTTGTCATTAATATTACTGAAATCAATAGGGATTATTCTTAACTCTTCTTTAGAAAGTGTAAAACGAACATAAACTTTTCCATTGCCGTACGGCAATTCTGTTACTTTATTCCCTGTAGGAGATTTTATAATCAAAATTCCATCTTTTTGATAAGACATAGAAACTCTATCATCAATGTTTACAAAAGATTCCTTACTAAAGTAAATACAAGCGTTTAATAAAAATATTTGTCTTTTCTTTAAGAAATTATATGTAAATATAATTTTAGAAGTTTTCACTGGAGGAAGTATGAATTCGGTTTGGGGTATTTCTACTTTTAGTGTGTATTTGGATTCTATACTACATTGTAATGATTTTATAGCCTTTACTATCGGTTTATAAAACTCTGGCAACATCTGAGTTAACACTTTTTTAACATTTTTTTCTATCGCTTCTTCATCTACTTTTTTTTCAACAGTTAAAGGGACTGATTTCTGATGAATATCTTGTGTATAAGCATTCATTATATAAACACCAGCTATTTGTTCTCCAAGTCCAGTTTTTAAAATTTTAAAAACTTCATCTCTAGTAAAATCTGCAGATTCTTCTGTTGCAAATTTGTTTAAAATCTCACCATGTTTATCATTTACATTATGAATCCAATTACGAACAGTACGTTCAGATCTGCCTGTCGTCTCTGCAATTTCTTTTACTGTCATTTTTCTCCTCTCCTTAAAAATCTAAAAGAAGCCGTAAACCCTTCAAGACAATCTAAAGGAATGACGCTAATATCAAAATCATGAAGTTTAGAATCAAATTTTGATATACTCAAAACTCCATTTGAGCGAGAAATCTTAGCAACATTTTTAAAAATAACAGGATTACAGCCGTTTTTATAAGTAACTATTAAATCAATAACAATATTGTTATTGCCTTTTATAATATTATTAGCATCTTTTTTGCTAATAATATTTTTTTTATCTTCTTTATATAA
>JAKSUP010000084.1 GCA_024408905.1 bacterium | reverse complement strand
CAAATACAACAGCCAATTCAACCACAACAGGTACAACCCAAAACTCAAAACTACGAATATATACCTGACTAGTTTGTCCGTTGGACAAGTATAATTTTCGCTATGTTAATACAAAACTCATACTATACAAAAGGCACTAGGATACTAAGGCACTTAGGCATTAAGAAATTATGGATTTTGTGGGACAGTCAATGCAGTCGGTTGAATACACTTATCCAACAAATTTTATCTTATGAATTAATTCTTTGTTATACTCCACACAAAGACAATAAACACATAGTGCCATAGAGCCTTAGTATCTTAGTAACTTTCAATTATCTGCTTACAACAATATCGTCAAGAAGAATAAGTTCAAAATTAGTATTAGCAGGAATAGTTATGTCATCACCTTTTTGGTTTGCAGCACCAACTAAAGCGCTTCCTGTAAATATTGCAGCACCGACACCTGCTCCTATTGCAGTATTCTTTCCTCTGTTATCTCTGCCGCTATAACTAACGGAACTTCCACTAAAAGCAATTGCAGCACCTATCAATGCTCCCAAAAGAACTATCCCGACACCTTTTGCAACATTTTTTGCGACAACGGATTTATCACCTTCTACTTCTATATCAATTTTTTCCGTAACAAGGTTATAAACTTGTCCTTCAGGAGTTTCCATTCTGTTAAAATCTATTTGTAATTTGCCGTTCCTTGACCAACCACCGGCAGAAACAGTATTTGAAACCGTTCCGTAAATTACGCTACCGGCATCTGCTATCAACATACCATTTATTACCCAGTCTTGAGCCAAAACAGCAATCACTTTATTTCCGGCTAAAGCATCTTTGGTTGATACTTGGTCTTGAATAAATACAGGAAGTTTTTGACCTCTGCCAAATTTTACAACATTACCCGGAATAACATTGTTTTGCAAATTTTCTACTCCGTTAACATATTCATCATATGTGTATCCGTTATTATACGCAGAAGTATTATATGTCGGATAATTATAATAACCTGATGTAACTGCTTGACCTGCCGCATATACGGTAGGAGTAGAACAGAACATCAATAATACGAATATCGCTAATATCTTTTTCATCATTTGTGATACTTTCCAAAATCATTATATACCAATATAAAATTTTTAAAAATTACTTTCATGAAATGAAATACCATGGTAAAATAAAACTATGTTCACAGGTATTATAGAAGAACTCGGGAAAGTCCGACTTATCACTCAAAATAAACTACAAATCGTGTGTAAAACTGTTTTAGAAGGCACTAAACTCGGTGACAGTATTGCTGTAAACGGTGTTTGTCTGACGGTTACGGAATTAAATAATGACAGTTTTACGGCTGATGTATCTTTTGAAACATTAAATGTAAGTGCATTAGGTAATCTTAAAAAAGACGACATTGTTAACCTCGAACGTGCTTTAATGCTTTCCGACAGGCTTGGTGGCCATATTGTTTCGGGACATATTGACGGCATGGGTAAATGCCTTAGCATCAACAAGAATTCAGAGTTTTATGATTTCAATTTTGAAATACCAAAAGAATTATTAAAATACGTTGTTAAAAAAGGCTCAATCACAATAAACGGTATCAGTTTAACAATTGCAGAAATTGATAATAACATAATTCGATTGGCTATAATTCCTCATACATTTGAAAATACAAACTTAAAAACACTTAAAACCGGTGATATTATAAACATTGAAACAGATATTTTGTCTAAATATGTTGAAAAATTTTTATCAACGAGTGATAATAGGTCAAGTATAGATCTGGATTTTTTAGTAAAAAACGGATTTTAAAAACAAAAATTCCCAACTATCGGTAAAAGTCATGACTAACACAAATCAATTTAATACAATAGAAGAAGCACTAGAGGATTTTAAAAACGGAAAGCCTCTCATTGTTGCTGATGACGAGGACAGAGAAAACGAAGGCGATTTAATCTGTTCTGCTCAATTTGTAACACCTGAATTGATTAATTTTATTACCAAAGAGTGCAGAGGTTTGGTATGTTTAGCAATTTCAGAAGAAATAGCCAACAAACTTGAACTTCCTCAAATGGTGCAAAAAAATACAGAATCTATGCAAACAGCATTTTCATTAAGTATTGATGCACACCCTAAATATGGTGTTACAACAGGAATATCAGCTTACGACAGAGCAAAAACAATAGAAGTTGCTATTGCACCTGATGCTGTTCCTTCAGATTTAAGACGTCCGGGACATATGTTTCCGTGCGTTGCCAGAAAAGGTGGAGTCCTAAAACGCTGCGGGCACACGGAAGCTGTTGTAGATTTGGCTACATTATGTGGACACAGGCCTGCAGGAGTTATGTGCGAAATTATGTCTGAAGACGGAACAATGGCTCGCAGAGACGATTTGCACAAATTTGCAGAAAAACATGATATAAAATTTATAACGGTATCAGATTTAATAGCGTACAGGTTAAAAAGCGAAAGATTTGTAAAACGTGAAGTAGAAACATTTCTACCTACACAATTCGGTGATTTTAACATCGTAGGATACACAGATACAATTACGGGATGTGAACACGTTGCATTGGTAAAAGATGACGGCACAGACAAAATTCCTCTGATAAGAGTTCATTCCGAATGTCTGACAGGCGATATTTTCCACAGTTTAAAATGTGACTGTAATTGGCAATTACATAATGCGCTAAATATGATTAATGAGTACGGCAAAGGTGCTGTTGTATATATTAGAGATCACGAAGGGCGTGGTATTGGTTTAATTAATAAATTAAAAGCATACAAGCTTCAAGATTTGGGACAAGATACGATTGAAGCGAATGTATCACTGGGCTTTGCTCCTGATTTAAGAAATTACGGAGTCGGAGCTCAAATTATCTTAGATCTAGGTTTTAATAATTTCAATCTAATAACAAATAACCCGAAAAAAATTGTAGGTTTAAAGGGTTATGGACTTACAATCCATGAAAATATAAACATAAAATCGGAAACTAATAAGTACAACGAAAGGTACATCAACACTAAACGTGACAAGATGCACCACCTAATGTAAAGGATTTTTTATGACGGAAACAAATTACGAAGTAGAAGTTCTTAATGGCACAACCTTTAAAATATTTAAAGGTGTATATAATGATTTCAAATCTAAAGCTGTTAGCGAGTACAAGTTTGAACTGGCACCACTTGAGTATGAAGAATTCATTGAAACAGTGGAAAAAAACTATCTAAACTGTATCGTTTTAAAAGAAAATCAAATTCCAACAGCATTTTTAGTCTATTCAGATTCAATATCCGAAGCCATTGAGCTTAATATAATTCATTGCTTGGGAACTGAAGATGAAACAACAAAACAAAAACTCTTAATTGAAAAGTTTTTGGAATTAACAGAAAAATCACGTCAAACTAAAGTTGTTTCATATCCTATGATAGGTCATCAATCTACTTTTACTGCAGATATTGCAAGATATGGATTTAAGTTCGTAGGACTCGCTGTTTTGAGATTTATTATGGGAAATGCTTCCTCAGAAAGAGTTTTAGAAAATATGAAGCTTCCTGAAAAGCCCGAAGAATATAAATTAGTAGGCTATAATGATGTTTATAGAGAAGATGCAATCAAATTAATATATGAATGTTTTAAAGACACCCCTGATGCTTTATATGACGTACGATACAAGTCATTAGAGGGGGCAAGAGATATTATAAATAAAGTTGTTGACAATATTTACGGAGAGTTTTTGCCTGAAGCAACATCTGTTCTTCTGTACAACGACAAGCCATGTGGTTTTTCTTTTGCTAACGTAACCGGTGGAAGAATTGCAAATGTTCCATTGGTTGCAATAGACAAAAACCATCGTGGCAAAGGTTTTTCAAGTCTGTTATTAAACAGAACAATAAAAACAATTGTCGACTGGACAAAAATTGGGACTCGTGATTTTTCAGAAGTCAATGTAACAACAGAAACAAATAATTACAAGGCTTTAAAGATGTATAGAAAAACAGGCTTCAGAGAAGATTATTGTTATCCACAAGCATATTTATTACAAAAACACAAAAAATAGTTTTTTGTGATATACTTGAATGGAAAAAGTAGAAGAAAGAACATAACACATAAAATAGTGTTATATATGAAAGGAGAAGTATGAAAAAAGAACTTTTAATGGCACTTGGTGTTTTATGTATGACATCAGGCGTTGCTATGGCTAATGAGTCAGTTCAAGCTTATGCTCACCCAACACTTTTTGGTACACAAGGACACACTCTTGTATCAGCTGAAAATGATGTTGTAGTAGGTGGAAAGGTTTACAAACCATGCCACGTTAAAACTGTAGAAGGAAAACAAAATGTAGTTGTTGCACACTATGCAAAACACATGCTTGGCGATATGAAAGCTAAGATGGATGCAAAAAGAGGTGGATTATACGATCCAAAAATGCCTGTTTTGCGTTCTGAATTAGCATTTTTAATTTCTGAAGGTTTAGGTTTAACTAAAGCTTCAACAGATAAATATTCTGACGTAGCAGATTCATATTGGGCAAAAGCTGAAATCGACAGAGTATTGAAAGAAGATGTTATGATCGGTTACCCTGATTTAACATTCAAACCTGATCAAGCTATCACTAAAGCTGAAGTTTTCTGTACTTTTGCTAAATTAATGAATGTTGAAGCAAGCAAGACAGCTGTTCCTGTTCTTAACGGTAAAGAGCTTAAATATGTTCCTGCTTGGGCTTATGGTGCTACAAACGAAGTTATCGCTTCAGGCTTGTTAGCAACATTACCTAACCAAGATAAAGTTGTTAATGATGAATATTTATCAAAAGAACAAGTTGCTTACTTCGTAGCAGCTATGAAGAAAAACTTCCAAATTGATTTATCAAATGGTGCTATTGGTTGCGCTACTAAATACGAACCGGTTGCAGTTAAAATCAAATTATCAGAAAGAATCAGTGCCAGAACTTCTAACGCTGGTGACACATTTACAGCAAAAACAACTGAAGACGTAACTCTTAACGGAGTTTGCTTCCCAGCTGGTTCAACTGTAAAAGGTTGTGTAAAATCAGTTGCAAGACCTGGTGTTAAAAACCCTGGCTATGTTGAAGTTCAATTTGAAACAATTACAAACGGCGATAACAAAGCTGAATTCCCTAGAAAATTATCTAGTGCTCAAGTAAATGTTATGAAAAACCCTAACATTGTTTCAAGAGTATTAGGCGCACCATTCTCAATGGTTGGTAGAGTTGCAGGTGTTGCAGGAAGATCTGTTTCTGAAACAGCTGAAGTTTTGGCTAACGGAACTGAAGAATACTTAGGCAACTGGTCAGATGCTTTCTGTGATACAGCATCACTTCACCCTCTTAAAGGTCTTAAGAGCGTAGGTTCTAGCTTTATCACTGTTGGTAAAGGTGTTTACAATATCAGTAAATATGCTGTATCAGGAACATTCGGTGTATTGTATGAATTCTATGATGAATGCAAATACATTATCGTTCCTAATACAACTAACGATTCTTGCTTAAATCCTGATGAAGAATTAACAATTATCTTCTAATTTCGGATAAATAAGTATAGTTTTGGAAAAGTCCTTGGTGTCAATGATATCAAGGACTTTTTATATTTAAACAAAACTCCGTTGTAACAAAACTTAACAAATGCTTAACAAAATAGCAATTTTTTTTATTTGTCGTACTTTATATATATACAGGATATCAAATATCGTTATACATAAAACAAAGGAGAAATATACTATGGCAAGAGTACTAATTTCAATGCCGGAAGATTTTCTGGGCAAAATTGATCAAGTAGCAGAGGGTGAAAACCGTACACGTTCAGAATTGATTCGTGAAGCATTGAGAAGCTATATGTACAAAAGCAGAGTAAAAACTTCAGCAATGGCAACTAAAAATGCTGCTATTTTGGAAGCATTGTTAGACTAGTTTTGCTGGAATAAAAGAGTTACAAAGTAGTTTCCTATAGTTATGTAGATAACATAGACATACTAAGTATTATGTGGTACAAAATATGTGCCGAAACTACCAAGCGGAAAAAGGAAAATAGGGAAAATTAGGATAAAAACGACTCAACATCAATGAGTCGTTTTTTCATGTTTTGAAGTTGCTTTTACATATTTTGTTGTGTTGTTTAGTTTAATATATTTCAAAATTTTTATGTACTTTTCTTTTTTCTTTACTATGCAACAAAGAACAAAAGAAAAGTAC
>JAKSUP010000083.1 GCA_024408905.1 bacterium | reverse complement strand
TTTGTAAACGATTTGATGATTGCTTCCGATTTGCTTATAACTGATTATTCTGCGATAGCGTTCGATTATTCTATATTGTGCAGACCCATACTTGTGTATGCCTATGATTATGAAGAATATCTTTTAGAGCGTGGGACATATTTTGATATTGATGATAAATATCCTAATAAGAGTTGACGTAGTGAAGCCGAACTTATTGAGAGAATAGATAATTAAGACTATAAAGAAGAAAGAGAAAAAAAAAAAAAATTCAGAGATGAATTTATAAAATACGGAATAAATGCAACCGAAATTTGTGTAAAAAAGGTTTTTTTATAAAACAGGAAGAGTAATATTATATGAACGTTTGTGTGTGGTCGGGAAGCAGTTTTGAGAAAGAATATGCCTCTTATCATTTAATGGAAAAAATAATATGCCGAATACTTGATAGCGGTCACAGTGTTTCACTTGTACAAAAGAGGATAAGCACAGGCGATATGCCTTTATCTTTAAAAAACAAAGAAAATCTTAAAATAATTAATATTTCGTGGAATGAGCCTGATAAAAGCAGTTTTATAAAAAGATATATTTCGTCATTAAAATATTATAAAGTATGTGAGAAAAAAATTAAAAAACTTAATAACATTGACGTTATATTTTTACAATCTAATAATACGGCAGTATTACACGTAATGTTTGCAAAGAGGCACAAGATACCGATAGTTTATAATGTCCAAGATATTTTTCCGTTTGATGCACTTGCTGTCGGTAAACTTTCTAAAAATAATCCTGCCTTTATTATTTCAAGAAAGATGCAGGCATTGGCTTATAAAAAGGCTGACAGGGTAGTAACCATTTCGGAAGATTTGGCAAAGGTTTTAAGGCAAGAAAGTAAGCGTGACATTGATATTATCTATAATTGGAGTTATCAAAATGAGCCGTATTGCATAAAAGATAAGGACAACCATTTTTTAAATACCTACGGCATAAAACGTGAAGACGGATTCAGGGTAGTGTATGCAGGTAATATAGGTCAGATGATGAATGCCGATATGTTGATAAACGTTGCAAAATATCTGAGAGGTTATAAACTTATTAAGTTTTATATAATAGGTGTTGGCAGTAATCTTGATTACTTAAAGAAAAAGGCGAATGAAAATAATCTTGATAACTTGTTGTTTTATCCTCCGCAACCGATGGAGTATGCACCCGATAACTACTGTATGGCGGATGTTAATATCAATCCCGTTCCAAAGGGCGTAATATATACCTGTATGCCGAGTAAAACCAATACCTGTCTATTAAGCAGAAAGCCGACTGTGGTTTCAATGGACCTTGATTCTGATATGGCAAAAAAATTAAGTAATATCGACAAATGGACTGTTGTGGCACCTGATGACGCTGTGTCTTTTGCTAATGCAATACTCGATATTTATAATAATAAAAATTTAGACAGTTATTCAAATAATTCTGCACAGTTTTTAAAAAGTGTGGCACCCGTCGAAAATGCAGATGAATACGTAAAGATTTTAGAGCAAACGGCTAAAAAGGAGCGGATTTAATGCTTAAATTCAACTGCTATCTGCCGAGAGTTTTTATGAAACTAAACGGCGTGAAATACGGTAGAAAATTAAAACTGTTAGGTTATCCCTTTATTTTTCGTTTTTCTAAGGCACAAATTGATATTGGAAACAATGTAACTTTTAACAGCGGATTTTTTTCAAATTTGTTAGGGCTTTATCAACGCTCAATAATCGTTGCAAAGAAACAGGCAAAAATCAAAATAGGTAATAATGTTGGTGCATCGGGTGTGACAGTATATTCTTGGAATTCGGTAGAAATCGGAGATAATACAAAAATCGGTGCTAATGTCAAAATAATTGACACCGATTTTCATCCGATTAATCCCGAAGAAAGACTGGTAGGTAATAATGACATTTCACTTACAAAACCGATTGAAATAGGTAAAAATGTATTTATCGGTATGAACTCTATTATTTTAAAGGGTACGAGGATAGGCGATAACTGTGTTATAGGTGCAGGTTCTGTAGTTTCGGGCTGTTTTGAAGATAACTGTGTTATTGCAGGAAATCCTGCAAAGTTAATTCGCAAAATTGACGTTTAAAGGGCGGTAGAAAATGATTAAAACCTATTATCTGGCAAAAATACTTTTTAAATTGCGTATACCGTCTTTTGACAAATGTAAGATTGATAAAACGTCTAATGTAAGTTATGACAGCGTTATTGTGAGAACCCAAATGGGCAGGTATTCGTATATTGGTGCTAAAACTTGTGTTACCGATGCACAAATCGGTAATTTTTGCTGTATTGCGGGGGACTGCGATATTGGCGGCGGTGTCCACCCGACGGATACTGTATCAATGTCGCCCGTATTTTTTAAAGGAAAAAATTTTTTAAGGAAGAATTTTGCCAATATCAACAGAGATAAATCAAATACCGTTATTATAGGTAACGACGTTTGGATAGGCGAGGGTGCGTATATTAAATCAGGCGTTAAAATAGGAGACGGTGCCGTAATAGGTGCTCATTCGGTAGTAACTCACGACATTGAAGCCTTTTCAGTGGTAGCAGGTGTTCCTGCACGGGAAATAAGAAAACGTTTTAATGATGATATTATTGATAAATTACTTAAAATTAAATGGTGGAATTGGTCGGACGAAAAACTCTCTAAGTACGGTAAATATTTTGAGAGTCCCGAAAAACTGATTTGCGTTACAGAGGAAAACATATGAAAATTGTACATATTTGTTTGGCGTGTTTTTTTCCTGACGGATTCAGTTATCAGGAAAATATGCTTCCTAAATTTCATAAGCAATTGGGGTATGATGTTGAGGTTATAGCATCTCTTTATACCTTCGATAAAAACGGCAACGGGACCGAATATAAAAAGGCTGAAAGTTATATTAATGAGTACAAAATACCTGTTACAAGACTTGATTATAAAAAACCTAAAAATATAAACAGATTTTTTAAGAGATTTATAGGTTTAAAAAAGGCTCTTAGTATTTCTAAACCCGATATTATTTTTATTCACGGTTGTCAATTTTTAGATATAGGTATTATTGTATCTTATGCAAAATCAAATGACGTAAAGATTTATGTTGATAATCACGCCGATTTTTCAAACAGTGCCAAAAACTTTTTATCAAAAAACATACTGCATAAAATTATTTGGCGTAGATGTGCAAAGAAAATAGAGCCATTTACAAAAAAGTTTTACGGTGTAATGCCTGCACGGGTCGATTTTTTAAAAGAAGTTTATCGCCTGCCCGAAGAAAAATGCGAACTTTTGGTTATGGGTGCCGACGATGATTTGGTAAAATCGGCATCACTGCCACAGGTAAGGGAAAAAATAAGAAAACAGTACGGTATTAAAGACAGTGACTTTCTTATAATGACAGGCGGTAAGATTGATGCATATAAAACGCAAACTTTGTTACTTATGCAGGCTGTAAAGGAAATTAAAAACGAAAACGTTAAATTAATAGTTTTTGGTTCTGTAACAGAGGAACTTACCGAAAAGTTAAAATCATTATGTGACGGCAAAAGGATTATGTATATAGGTTGGATTGAATCAAAAGATTCCTATAAGTACTTTGCTTCAAGTGATTTGGTTGTGTTTCCAGGGCGTCATTCGGTTTTTTGGGAGCAGGTTGCAGCACAGGGAATTCCGATGCTCGTTAAAGATTGGCAGGGTACTCATCATATTGATTTGGGCGGTAATGTGCGGTTTTTACAGACTGATAGTGTTACAGAAATTAAAAAGGAAATTCTCGATATTACCGAAAATAAAGAAAAGTATGATTTGATGAAAAGCGTTGCTGTAAACAAGGGTATGAAGATTTTTTCATATAAAGATATTTCAATGAGAAGTATAGAAATATAATTATCGTCAGTCAGGTGGGCAAGTTTTAATGTGTGCTAAGAAAAAAATAGTTTTTGCAGGTTATACAGGTTATGAAAATCGTGGTTCTCAAGCAATAGTAAATTCAACTGCAAAATGTTTTTCTGATTTAGATATTGAAACCGTATTGGCATAGTATGATAGGTCATATTTAGATATAAAAAATTTTGAAAATCCTTGTGATAAGGCAATATTATATCATCGAAGCGGTAATAAATTGGTCGGTTTATTTAATGTTGTTTGGAATAAATTTACAGGCAATATTTATCCATACGCACGATTTGTGTTGAGGGATTTGTTAAAAGAGGGCAAAAACAGTGCTATGTTGCACGTTGGCGGTGATACATACTGCTATGGAAATTCAGTTCAAAACAATGCACTTGTTTATTGGTCAAAAAGCAAAAAAATTCCTGCATTTTTGTGGGGAGCATCTATTGAAGAAAATTGTATGAACGATAAGAGTACATTAAATTCTCTTAAATCGTACAAAAGAATATATGTACGTGAGTCTTTATCATACGAAATTCTTGTAAAATACGGTTTTAAAGATGTGACTTTCAAAACCGCCGACCCTGCGTTTATACTTGAAAAATCCAAGGTCCAACTGGATGATTGGTGGAATAAAAAAATCATTGGAATAAATCTCAGTCCGTTCGCTATGGAAGAAAACAAGGATGATATGTTGGTTATTAACGCATGCGTTGATATAATTGATGAATTGTTAAAAAATACAGATTATAATATTGCTCTTATCCCTCATGTGTGGAAAAATGATACATCGGGTGACTATATACCGCTTAATATTTTGTTTGAAAAATACGTCAATAATCCCCGTGTCAGATTAGTACACGGTAATTATAATTCTTCTCAAATTAAGTATATTATTTCAAAATGTTATGCTTTTTTAGCAACAAGAACACACGCCTCAATTGCGGCATATTCTTCGTTTGTTCCAACCTTAGTGCTTGGATATTCAATAAAATCCAAAGGAATAGCAACAGATTTGTTTGGTAAGTGGCATGATTATGTTATTCCCGTAAACAAAATTGAAGACACCAAGGATATTTTTAATGCTTTTTTTGATATAATACTTAAACACGATGAAATAAAAAAGCAATTGGAATGTAGAATACCGGAATATCAAGGATTGGTTAGAGATGCTATAAATGATATAACCGATTTCTTATAATAGGTGACTGTAAAATGGCAAAACCGATTAAAGTTCAGAAAAATTGTACCGGATGTACAGCGTGTATCTGCGTATGTCCGCAGAATGCAATTGTTGCAAAAGAAGATAATAACGGTTTTATTTTTCCTGTTATTGATAATCAAAAGTGCGTAAATTGCGGTCTGTGTAATACAGTTTGTCCTATCGTTAAAAAGAAAAGTATAAATGTTGGGCAATCGCAAATATATGCAGTTGTCAATACTGATGATAATATTCGAATGAACAGTTCGTCCGGTGGTGCGTTTTATGAAATTGCATCACATTTCATTGATGTTGGTGGTATAGTTTACGGTGTTGCAATGTCAGATGATTCAAAAAAGGCAGAACATATAAAAGCAACAACAAAAAGCGATTTGCTTAAAATTCTCGGTTCAAAATATCTTCAAAGCGATATTACGGGAATATTTTATGATGTTAAGTCTGAATTAAAAAAGGGAACCAAGGTTTTATTTTCCGGCACTCCGTGTCAAGTAAACGGTCTTAAAGCATATCTAAGGACAAATTATGATAATTTGTTTACAGTTGATTTTGTTTGTCACGGCGTACCGTCACCGAAGGTTTGGAGAAGTTATATTGGTGAAAAGCAAAAAGATAACAACTGTACGGTTACATCGGTTTCTTTCAGAAACAAGATAAGCGGTTGGAAAAAATATTCCCTTAAAATTGATTACTCAAACGGTAAAACAGAATACAGCAGTGTTGTCTCCGACCCGTATTTAAAAGCCTTTGTACATAATCTTACAATGCGAGAGAGTTGTTTTGATTGTCAGTTTCGCAAGATTCACAGAAAAAGCGATATAACATTGGCAGATTGTTGGGGCTCTGAGTATTATTTGAAAGATTATAATGATGATAAAGGAATTACCGCCGTTATTATTCATTCTGATAAAGCGGAAGATTTGCTTTTGAATTTAGAAAATTTGAAAAAATTAAATGTTGATTTTGATGACTTTATAAGATACAATCCGAGTTTAATTAATAATATTCCGCATAATTTTAATCGCAAATATTTTTTCAGACAGTTTTCAAAAACACCTGAAAAAACATCTCAAATATTAGTTGAATGTGATTCAAGAATTACCGTTGTCGGCAGAATATGCGGTAAATTATATAGTA
>JAKSUP010000082.1 GCA_024408905.1 bacterium | reverse complement strand
AATTTTACAAATTACAAATACGATTATCTCGGAATTGAAATTTGAAAATCATTTTGACGAAAAAAGAATTGTAAATTTGTCTGACAAGCCGTTTTCAGGGATTGTTGAAATAAAGACATCCAAAACACTTGAAGGCTACGAAAAATATGATGAGGAAATGGGCTTTGATGAGTATCTACTAACTGATACCCAGCAAGTACCTATAACTGAAGACTATACCTCAATTAAAACGTACCTTACCCCAATAAAAAAACTTAAACCTGATGAAGTCGATTTTGTTATTCCACAATTAACCGATGGGGAACTTGAAGTATCTGACAACAATATCAAAAATGAAAATATTGAACTAAAGATTTTCGACGGCAATATTTTTATAAATGATATACAATTTTCATTAATTGATTTTGCTGACTTGGGCGATAGCTATAATAATGCGCCTGATATTGACGATAAAGGATATAACTATAAAGTTATTCGCTCAAGAATTGCATACAAAGGTTATAACAGATGCTCTCTCAGGATAGAATTTGAAGGGAAATGGGATATTATTCCATTAGTAGTTTCACTGAATAGAAATTCAAATTACTTGAAATTTGAGTTTAATTGGGACAACTCAAAGAAAAATCACCTTTTAGAAGCTCAATTTATTTTGAGTAAAAATATCAAAACTGTCTATTCTGAAGATATGGATACCCTTATCAAACGCAAATTTGATTCTAACTACGACATAAGAGAAAATTTGCCGAAAGAAAGAGGAATTGAGGTCAAGACAAATACTGCACCTATGCAAAGAGGTCTTTTGATTGACGAAAAAGAAAACAACTTGGGCGTAATTACAAAAGGACTAACGCAATATGAAATATACAAAAACAATCTGTATATCCCGATATTGCGTTCAACAGGAGTAATTTCTAACCCTAAAAATCCTGCAAGAACAACACCGGCAGGCCCACCTCTTGAAACACCTGAACTTCAAATGCTATGGAAAAATAAAGCAGAATTTTATGTTTTCTTTGGTAATCAAAATGCATTTAAAAATGTTATAAATTCCGTTTATAATTATATTGTTGTATAAAAAAAGACTTCGGAAATTCGAAGTCTTTTTTTTTATTTATTAATCTACCTAAGGTCTTGTTTGTCTTAATTTTGCTCTCAATTCTCTAAACCTTGCAATATCTTCTTGAGATTTTGGAGTTTCTTTAAATACTGCTTGGTTTAAAGGGTGTACCATCAAGATACAATCCATATGAATTTCTAAAAACTCATATCTTTGTGGAGGTTGATTAGAATTTTTTTGATAAATTTCTGCATTAGTTATCGCTAAAAATCTGCGATCCTTATCATTCAATAATTCTGTCAATTGTCTATGTTCTGCTGTAGACTTTGAAACATAAACTGTTCCTTTAATATCTGTATTTTCTGTTAAAATTATTACCTCTACAGGCATGGTTTCATTATTTGCCATTTAATTCTCTCCTACTTATATAAAGATTTTATAATATTTTTTAAATTCTGTCTATATATTAAAGAAGTTTACTAACCTCATTTTTTAAAACCACAAGTTTTTCCTCATCATCGGATTCAAAATAAATCCTTAAAAGAGGCTCTGTTCCACTCGGTCTAACTAAGATTTTTGTGTTTTTGCCTAACATGAGTTTAACGCCGTCTTTTGTGTCAACTTCTGTTACCTCACTTAAACCGACTTGTTTTATATTTTCAAATTTATTAAGAATTGGATTCACTTCTTCTCTTGATTTAAGTTCCAAATCTATTCTATCCGTATAATATTTCCCACCAAGTTCATAAATTTCATTTTGTAATTCTTTTAGAGATTTTCCACTATCTGCCATCGCCTCAAGTACAAGCAAATTTGCAATTAAACCATCTTTTTCTGGGATATGCCCTTGAATACTTAAACCACCTGATTCTTCACCACCGATAATTGTTTTATTCAATCGCATAGCTTCACCTACGTGTTTGAAACCAACTGCTGTTTCAATAACCTTTATCCCAAGTTTATCAGCAACATTATCGATAAGAATACTTGAACCGACAGTTTTTACTACAGAACCTTCAAAACCTTTTTTTAATAAATATTTTAAAAGAATTGCAATAATTTCATTTGGAGAAACATATTCTCCATTCTCATTAATAACACCAAACCTGTCAGCATCACCGTCATTAGCTACACCAATTGAATTTGGAGTATTTTTAACTTCTTCAACTAACTCTTTTAAATATTTAGGTTTCGGATCGGGCATTTTACCACCGAAATTCGGATCATGCTCCATATGTAACGTCTTAAATTTTATATTATGTCTTTTTAACAATTCATCAAAATACCCGATTGATGCAGAATACAAACCGTCATAAATTATAGTTGAATTTAATGTCTTAATTTTTTCAATATTTATTAAACTTTCCAAGTGCTTATAGTAATCAGGAGCAAAATCGACCTCATCTAATGAACCATTTTTACCAAAGTCGTAATCTTTATCCAAGTTAGCCACTATTTCATCTGTAATTTCCTGTGTCGCAGGTCCTGCATAATCAGGAATGAACTTCATACCTAAATACTCGGGAGGATTATGTGAAGCTGTAAACATAACTGCAGCTGCATTTTTATTCTTTGCATTATACGCTAAGACAGGAGTCGGAACAACTCTGGATGACAATTGAACTTTAAACCCCTTTTGATACAAAAGTTCTGCACAAAGTTTTGCATATTTATCTGCCATATTTCTTGGGTCATAACCTATAATAATCTGTTTATCAAATCCATAATTATCATAAACATATTTTCCAATTGCAAGAGTTACTCTTTCAACATTTTCTTGAGTAAATTCTTTATCTAATACGGCTCTCCAACCATCTGTTCCAAATTTAATCATAATAACCTCTCTGGAATAATTTTAACATAAAAAATGGCAGGACACAAAAGCACCCTGCCACTTTTAATATTTTATTATGCTATTTTTTATATTTAACACCCATCGGATTAACCGTATATGTTCCTCTATCTGTAAATATAACAGGAACATAAGCAGTTTTTTCACAAGCTTTTATAGTCCAAGTTTCTTCCCATTGTCCATCTTTCTTAGCTTTTGTTACTTGCGTATCAGCTATTGAAAAATTTTGACAACTTGGAGATGCAACTCTTAATGCAAAAGAATATATTGTAAACAAACTATCTTTTTGCAATTGTTCGCTTGCTTGTGTTTTCCCTTTAACAGGAATTGTGATGTCGTAAGTGTAAGCATAAGCAGCTATTGTTGTCGCTATACAAACTATTAACGCACCTATAAATAATTTTAATTTAGACATATCCTATCCTTTCTATTCTTTAATAGTTACATATTAGCGAGAAAAAAACCTATTTACAAGTACCTTTAAACATTTCTTTAATTCCGTCTACAGAACTTAATATTCCTGTAGCTTCATAAGGCATGTAAACTACTTTATTATCTTTGCCGCTTGTAATCTGCTGCATAGTTTCCAAATACTTCATTGCAATTAAATACTGATCCGGTTTACCTTTATCAGCGAGTGCATTAATAATTCTTCCGATTGCTTCTTTTTCACCGTCAGCTTCAAGAATACGAGCCTGAGCAACACCCTCTGCTCTTAAAATATTTGATTTTTTATCACCTTCAGCTCTGTTTATTGCAGCTTCTTTTTCACCTTCTGCTTTTAAAATAGCAGATTTTTTCAAACCTTCTGCTTCCAAAATAGCGGCACGTCTGTCACGTTCAGCTTTCATTTGTTTTTCCATTGCAGATTGAATATCTTGAGGTGGAATAATATCCTGTAATTCTACACGATTAACTTTAACACCCCATTTGTTAGTAGCATCATCCAAAATCGCTCTGAGTTCTTGGTTAATTTTATCTCTTGAAACCAAACTTTCATCCAAATCTAATTGACCAACCAAGTTTCTCAAGTTTGTTTGTGTAAGTTTTTCTATTGCTTCAGGCAAGTTTTGGATTTCATAAACTGCTGATTTCGGATCAACAATTTGGAAATACAAAAGTGCGTTTATGCTAATTGAAACGTTATCTTTCGTAATTACATTTTGTCTAGGAAAATCGTAAACGGCTTCCCTTAAATCAATTTTAGTTCTTTTTTGAATAACGGAATAAGTCATGCCGTCAAAACCTTTTTGAGTAACTTTCCAATCCATAGCACGAGGCGAATCCAAAATCGGAACAATAATATTGAACCCTGAATTAAGAACTCTATGGAATTTACCCAATCTTTCAATAATTACAACTTCTGCCTGTTGCACAATAATAATTCCTTTTAAACAAAGAATAAATGCTGCAACCAGTAAAACAATACAAAACATTCCCATAAAATCTCTCCTTATACCTTTTCTACATACATTATAATACTTTCGTTTCTAACAATTCTAACTTGACTTCCTTTTTCAATAAACTCACCGTTTTCACTTCTTGCGTCCCAACGCTCGCCATAAATAAGAATGACGCCTTCTGATGACGTGATATTTTCTTCTGCTTTAACAACTTGACCGATGTATTTGCTGTCAATACCCGTCTCTTTGCTTTTGACAAATTTTCTAACCAAAATTGGTCTTAAGAAAACAAATGAAACAAATGACAATACGACAAAAATCAATACTAAAACAAAAGTCGTTTTAACAAATACAGATACAATAGCCGTCAAAAATGCAGCCAAGGCAAAGTTCAAAAAGAACAGACTTGGCGTAAAAATTTCTAATACAAGAAAAACAATGCCACAAATTGCAATAAATGTCCATAAATGCATAAAACAAACTCCCCTCTTTATTATGTTTGAAGGCAAAGTGCAAAGCACTTTGCCTTACACAAATAACTACTCTTCACCAATAAGTGCGTTAATATCAGCAACCATTGCTTCAGGATCAAAACCGTGAACTCTTGCACCGGCTTCCAGATTTTCAAATCTTGCTGCTGCACAGCCTAAACAACCCATACCATATTTTTGAAATATTTCTACTGACTCAGGGTGTGCTTGTACAATTTCCAAAATTCCCATTTCTTTTGTTACTTTAGCCATTTTCTACTCCTTATATTGACTTAAATCTTAAAAACATTAAAAGATTAATATCATTATATCATACAAAAAAGAGGAATAAAATATGCAATTTATCAAAAATTTCTTTAACCATGACAACACAATCATTGGACTTAGCGGGCTAAAAAAACAAAAAGCTTATGTAGAAATAACAATTCCACAAAGCTTCAAAAAAACATATATGACTAATACAACTCAAAATTACTTGCTTTTCTAATAAATTAAGATTTTATCATGTGAAAATTTTTGGAAATTCAGAGTTTTAAGAAATATTAAAACTAAAGTCAATTTTTACATTCAAAAATACTTTATATATGCAAGGGGATCTTCATCATGGGAATTCAAAGCATAGGAAAAAGTATATTTAGTGAATGCACAAGATATGCAAGAGCTTGTAAAAAGCCCGGCATTTTGATGACAAAACCAATACAAAACCTTCACATTAATCCACTTGAAATAAAATCCGATATGGTTGGCGACCAACTTGTTTTACAAGTTGATAAAACTTTAAATTCGGATTTTTTAAAGTCACTGTTGGAAATCAAAGGAACTCCTCTTGAAAAAATAACACAAATAAAAGATAAAATGCTTGAACTTATGGGTTATGATGCAAAGTTGGTTAAAGTAGAATATACACCTGAATTCCAGCAATCCGGATTTACTGCAGGACTCCTTTCCGATAGGGGCATTATTGGCATAGTGCCTGAACGTATTCAAAATATGACAGATATCGAAGTTATATGCTTAGTAAGACATGAATTGGATCATTTAGATAAAATTGCAAAAGTAATAAATTCAAAGGGCATAGGTGCTTATAAACAAGCTCTAACCGAAAGGTTGCTTCATCAGGGACTTTTGGCTGAAGACATGCGTTTTAACGAAGATTTTTGGACCAAGATAAGTAAAAACTGCAAAACAGACCTATTTGATGCCGACAAATATTTGGAAGCTGTCAAATATAAAGGAATTGGTGGTAAAACAGATCCATTTTTACGCACAATAAATTACTATTATAATGAATTGGAAAAATCAGGATATGCAATAGAATCTCGCACTGGCAATATACTTGGTGAATATCTTACGGCACGCGACATGTCTCCTGTCGGATATAATAACATAGAAAAAATGTTGAGTAATACTGAAGTTTCCGTAGAAAAACGAAACGAAATACTAAATTTGCTATTTAATGCAGCAAGAGTAAAAAATGAACCAAATGTTAAAGAACTATATAAATTATTTGTTAAAAAAATTGAAGAAGTTACGGAATCAGATAAAAAACGCCTGATAGAATTACTTGGAGAAAGTCCCAACAAGGAACAATACAAACAATATTATAAACAGGTTGATGAATGGCTGGCACAAGGAA
>JAKSUP010000081.1 GCA_024408905.1 bacterium | reverse complement strand
TAGGGAGGATTTACGAGATAGTATACAGAATTCAATTTACAATTTGAATGAGGATTTCAATGTTTAGAGAAATAGTCTTAACAGCTATTGCAATAGGATTGTTTATTCCGGTTAGCGTACAGGCAGCAATTTCAGAAGACGTAGTCAAAGAAACAATTATTAAACACTCCATAGAAATGGATATAGATCCTGCACTAGCATTGAGCATAGCAAAGAAAGAATCAGGTTTTAAACACGAATTAAAAAGTCCACATGGTGCAGTAGGAGTTTTCCAACTACTGCCATCAACAGCAAAGAGAATGGGTTATAATCCATACTACTTAAGTGAAAACGTAAAAGCAGGGTTAACGTATTATAAGATGATGTATAAAATGTTTGGTTCTACAGAGCTTGCACTTGCTGCTTATAATGCAGGTCCGGGAAATGTTAAAAAGTTTGGAGGAACAATTCCACCATACGGAGAAACAAAAAGATTTGTTAATGTTATTATGCAAAATTATAATTCTTTGAAAGCCAATCCGGATCCGATTATGTCTAAGTATGCACAAAAACCGGCAATAGCTCCGGGTGTTCCAATGAATTTAAAAACGACACCAAAACCGGTAGATGCACCAGACTCTGCCGAAGTTCCTGAAGTAAGACAATCAGAACCGGTTATGGAAATTTTATAAAATATAAAAAAAGGAGATGTCAAAACATCTCCTTTTTATTGCTAACATAACTTTTACTATGACTTAATCAACAAACTTGCACCAATTACACCTGCCGTATTTCCAAGTTGCGCAGGAACAATTTGTACTGCTTCTTTTTGTATTGTCATGGCACGTTTGGCGATTGTTTCTCGGATAGGATCAAACAGAATATCTCCTGCACCTGCAACACCACCACCTATGATAATCTTTTCCGGATTAAGTAAGTTAACAACACTTACAAGTCCCATACCTATATATTCGCCCATAATTTTAAATATTTGTTTTGCAACAGGATCACCCTCTTTTGCAGCAACAGATACAATGTAAGGCGTAATATCAGGATTAGCAAGTTCTCTGTACTTTGTTGATTTACCACCCTTTATATACTCTTCTGCCATCGCTACAATTGAAGGACCTGATGCATAAGCTTCTAAGCAGCCTCTGTCACCACAACCACAAAGTGGGCCACCATCCATTGTTAATTTGATATGACCGAGTTCGCCTGCTGCATTAGATGCACCACGAACAAGTTTTCCGTTGATTACTAGACCTGAACCAATACCTGTTCCAACAGTAATACATACCATATTTTGACAACCGACTCCGGCACCATAGTTTAATTCACCAAGTGCTGCTGTTCTCACATCATTATCAACCCTTGTTGGAATTCCAAATTCTTTTTCCATAATTTCTGCAATAGGAACATTTACCCAGCCCGGAATATTTGGAGCTAACCTTACAACACCTTTTTGGCAATCAATTTGACCTGGGAAGCCAAAACCCATGCCTTCTATATCTGACGGTTGTAATTTTGTTTCTTTTAATAATTCTCTTATAGCTTCCTTCATGCTGTTAATCGTATATTCATAACCCATTTCGGCATGTGTTGGAATTGAATTTGAATAAATAATCTTGCCTTCATCACTTACCAGTGCAATTTTAACATTCGTTCCACCAACATCTACACCTATTCTTTGAGCCATATTCTCTTTCTCCTATCCAATGATTAATACTATTTTATATTATCACAAAGTATGTAACATCAATAACTTTGTGATATAATCTTATTGTATAGAGCTTTGGTTTAGTTTGAGGAGTAAGGTTGAATATATACAAAAGAAAAATTATTAAGGCATACAAAAAAATACGACTCCTTGATAAATACATTTTAAAACAAGTGATTACAATGTTTTTGATGGGCGTTTTAGTTTTTACATCAATAATTTTCGCTTCAGATACATTTATTACTCTAATCAAACAAATTGCAGAATATGGTATTTCGTTCAAAATTGCTTTTGTAATTATTATCTTGCATTTACCGTCAGTTTTCGTAATGACAATACCTATGGGTGTACTGCTTGCCACAGTTATGACACTTAACAACTTGAGTTTAAGTTCTGAAATAACTGTAATGAGAGCATGTGGTATAGGACTTAACAGAATAGCAAAACCTATTTTTATTTTTGCTATTCTAATGGCATCACTAAGCTTTTTTATTAATGAAACTGTAGTGCCTGTTATGACAAAACAATCCACAGATTTGGCATTGTACGCATTTGGACAAAAAAATATTCCTGAAGGCAAACACAATTTTACATTCAAAGAAGTTAAAAATGGTGGCAAGTTAAAACGTCTTTTCTATGTCGCAAATTGTTCTGACGCTACTTTACATAACATAACAGTTTTGGATGCTTCAAATAATGATACAATCCAAATTCTTCAAGCAAGAGAAGGAAAAACTTCTCCTGAAGGATGGAAATTCCAAAAAGGTGCTATTTATACAATCACCGATAGTGGAAAAACTTTAAGCACTACGATGTTTAATGATTCCGTGTTTACTTTTGGAATGGACTTGTCACGTGAAATTGATAGAAACCTTGCAAATGAACACAATTTTACCCAATTAGTCAAATACCTTTCTACAGCAGATGCAGAAACCAGAAATTGGCTATCAATAGAGTTGTTTGATAAAATTGCATTACCACTCACAACAATTGTGTTTGTATTAATAGGCGTTCCTTTAGCTATAACACCTCCACGAGTCAGATATAACAGGGGCTTCCTATTTAGTATTGATTATATTTGCGTATTACTTAGTAAGAGCCTTATCTATTTCTTTTGGAGAAGCCGGCTCATTAGCCCCAATACTTGCTGCATTTTTACCTAACATAGTTTTAACAATAGTTGGAATTGGGCTATATTACAGAAAAGTTTATACAATCTGCTAGAAAATATGCTATATTATAGTTATGCAAAAAAGAACGTATCTTAATGAAAGTGTTAAAAACGGCAATATTATAAGATGGACAGTAAATACACTTACTGTGTATATTGCACCAATGAAATTTTATTCAAAAACCGGTGAAGACGCAAAATTTCGCAAAATGGTTATTGATGCTTTTAATATGTGGACATCTGCAAGTGGGGGGAAACTGCACTTTCAATTAGTTAATGCACTTTATGATTCTATTATCAACGTGGACTGGAAAAGAGTAGAAAGGCAAGCTTTAGGTCATTGTTACTTTAATTGGGATAATGCCAACAGATTATGTGGTGCAGAAGTTTCTATAGGACTTACTGACGGAAGAATACACAAAGAATACGATAATGACTTGGAAGTGTATCATACAATATTACACGAAGTCGGGCATGCCCTAGGACTCGGACATAGTCCTTATAAAAACGACATTATGTATACACCACATCAATATGGAAATGCATCTTTGTCTGCAAATGACAAATATTCGTTACAATGGTTGTATAAACTACCGGCAGGAGCATCCGTACAACAAATTGCATCAAAATATTCAATATCAACTTCCACAGACATTGATGCCGTTATCAGAAAAATAGATTCAAAAAAAGAAAATTATACAAACGAAGAACACATAAACATACAAACAAACAGAGATTTATTGGAAGAAGCCACTAATATCGGGGATTTGAAGCGATATAACATGGCTTTGCAAAACATTTCAATTTCACAAAATGTAAAAAATTACTTAATGAATAGTAACAAAACTAACAAAAGTGGCAAAAATTTTTAAAATTGCGTTTTTATACTAATAGGTTTAGCGTATGACAATAAAAAGAACTCAAAAAATTAAAAATAACATTCAGGACAAAACAACAGCCCTAGGTTATTCAGAAGCATCAAATCCAATGATGTCAAAGTATAATGTACATTCATTATCTCTGAATAACTATAAGCAAGAATTGCCACGTCCTAAATATGATAGCGATATTGCTGAAATCATTGAATTGGTACGAATTCTAAACAATTTAGTTCCTATAAGAATGCCTCAGTACAACTTTAACATTGATGAAATTAACGGCGAACATTATAACAAACCTGATGGCACTCCTCTGCTAATTCGTGAATATGATAGTGATGTCATTAGAGATTATTATGTAAATTTGCAAGCAAAAAATAAAAAATACTCTGTCAGTAGAATTTTAGAACATGATAAAAATACAGGCAGGCTAAGAGTTAAAATAGAACCTACTGTAAGAGAAGGCAGTAATGTAAAAATCAATATCACAATATTTGACGAAAAAATTAATAATAAATATGTTCTGATTCAACTTGCAGAAGACGGAATCGTTAATAACATTACAGAATTTTCAGGAATCGGAAAATCTTTTAGAACATTATTCCGTAATCAGTTTAACTCAAAACCTGTCAGATACCTTGAAGGCAAGGATAATATAAATTCAGAATTTGAAATGGTGGATTGCCTGTTTGATTCAGAAGGACAAGTAGCCAGAATTAAGCGCTACACCAACAAAAAAGAAATCAATATAGAATACAGCGACGATAAAAAGAATATTTACGTAAAAAATAAAGATTAATTGACAAATTTACCTTCAAATAAATCCATAACCATTTTTTCTTGATCTGTCGCCTTATGCTCTTTGTTCTCGGTTTTTTCTACTGTTTCTTTACCTGCATCTGTTTCAAGTGGAGCTACTTCTTTTTTTAATGCTTTTTTCTCCACAGGTTTTTGTGGCTGTTGTACTACTTGAACATCAGAAGATTGGGCAACTCTAACCAAAACTTTTACATCTGTTTTATCAAACATAGCATTCGCAGCTTCAATAATAAGCTGTTTTTTATTTGAATCATTGACTTGAGAAACAAATCTTTCATTTTTAAATGTGATAATAATTTCTTCAGGTGATATTTTTACCGGCATCGCCAATTTCAATATAGCTTGCGTTGGAGGGCTTTTAATATTAGCCATTAATGTTGCCCAAAGAGTGCTTATATCATTACCGTCAGCTTTTTGTGCCATTGGTGGTGGAGTAAAATCTTCATTTTCGTTCTCAACTTGCTTTGAAGTATTCTCTGCATTTACTTGTTCATTTTTTTTCACTTTTTGAGGTTCAACAGTGGCAGGACGTGTGACAACTTGCATTGGTCGTTCTTCTATATTGACAGAACCGTTTTCAAGAGCTTTTACTCTATTCTGCAAATCAAGCAATGTGCTATTTTCAGTCATATTTGAAAGATCAATCATACAAACTTCAAGCATCAGATGCTGACTTGTAGAAAGCTTACTTTCTTTTATATAGTAAGAAATTCTCTCTATTAAAAACCCAATTTGCTGTACTTCAAGCAAATCTTTTTGCGCAGAAAGTTCTTTGATTTGAGGCTCATTTAAACCGGTTAAATCTATGAGCAAATCATTTGAACAAGTTTTCACGATTAATAAATTTTTAAAATATTCTGATAAATTAGTCAAAATCTGCAAAGGCTCGTTTCCGGAATTATATATCTCATTGAAATTTTTTATTGTTTCTGATGAATTAGAGGAAATAATTTTTTCTGAAAGATTTTTCAAAACATCAAAAGAAACCCTACCCAAAACAGAATTAACATCATCTATCGTAACCTGTTTCGTAATACCCAATATGCTTAATTGATCAAGTAATGAAATAGAGTCTCTCATTCCTCCTGCAGAATTTTTTGCTATTGCATACAAAGCATCATCTGTGATATTAATTTTTTCTTCATCTGAAATATATCGCAAATGTTTTACTATATCATCTGTAGTAATTCTTCTAAAATCAAATCTTTGGCAACGACTTTTAATAGTGTCCAGCACTTTATGAACTTCTGTAGTTGCTAAAATAAATATTACATTTTCAGGTGGTTCTTCCAATGTTTTCAAAAGAGCATTGAACGCAGTATTTGAAAGCATATGGACTTCGTCTATGATATAAATTTTGTACTTCCCGTTAACAGGTGCATACTGAATTTTTTCCAAAAGATTTTGCGCATCTTCAACCTTACGATTACTTGCGGCATCAATTTCAATAACATCTATAGGAATTGAGTTTGTTATATCTTTACAACTTTCACATTCGCCACACGGATGGAAAGTCGGACCATTTTTACAATTCAAAGATTTTGCTAAAATTCTTGCAGTAGAGGTTTTACCTGTACCACGTGGGCCTGTAAAAAGATAAGCATGAGAAATTTTTCCAAGTTCAATCGCACTTGTAAGTGTCTTTTTTATATGTTCTTGACCAACAAGTGTTTCCAGCGTTTGAGGACGATATTTTCTATATAAAGGTATATAATTCCCACTCATAGTTTACAGTTTATCATAAAAATTGCAAGGAGTTAAGTTTTATAATATTATGAATAACAATATGAAACATTTTAAAGAGCTTTTAATATTTTTAATAACTTTGTTAATCGGAACTACAAATGTATTTGCTTATGACTTAGTATTGCCTAAGGAAAAAAA
>JAKSUP010000080.1 GCA_024408905.1 bacterium | reverse complement strand
TTTCAAGATAACGCTGCATAGCAGGAGTTAATTTCTCCATCTCCAAATCTTGTGTATTTATTAGATTGATTTCAGGTTTTGTCATAGTTATAATTGTACAGGATAGGAAGTTTAGGTGCAAGTTATGTTTAGAATGATTAAGATAATTTTTAGAGCTTTTTTGATAGTTTTAGCAATTGTTGGATTTAATGCAATAGGTGGTCAAAAGTATGTTGAAGTTGTCAAAACCAATATCAACAATTTTATCCAAGAAAGAGCTGCTGAAAATGCAAAAAGATTCGGTGATTTTTCTAATTTGCATGAGGAATTCCAAATTGATAATACCCTAAACGTACTTGGTTACAGTGCTGTTTTAGCTGCTCACAAAAACTCCGGACAAAAAATGTGTATAGTAGACTCTAAGAAAAAGCCTCTTTTAACTCAAGAAGATATAAAAAGCCAAAATCTTGACACACAATTAAAAGATTTGGCAAACAAATTTAGATACAAGGCTGTTTCTGATGTCGAAATAACAAACAGAGGAACACTGACAGTGTATGGCAGAAAAGTTCCTTATGCTAAATTTGAAGCAAAAGTGAATAAACTTCCATTCAGTGATATAGCAGGCATTGTTGCCAGCGTCAAAACATCTGACGGCTCTGAAAAACTTATCGTTTCAATAAACGAAAAAAGAAGATATTCACAGCTTATCACAGATGAATTTTATAAAAATGTTAAAGAAAATTAGAAAGAAATAACAAATATGAAAAAATTATTAGGACTATTATTAATATTGTTTTTTGTAATTACACCTGTTAGTGCAAAAACAGACACGGCATCTGCCGAATATTTACAAAACAAAAAACATTTTGCAATAATGAACCCTCTGGCAGAATCAATAGCACAAAAAGTAATCAGAAAACAACTAAAAAAGGAAACCGGTGCGAAATTTAAAGTTAAATTTGAAGGTTATACACTTTCAAGTATGAAAAAAGGTGTTTTTAAAAACCTTGATATAACAGGCAAGAAAGTCACTATAGAAGATATTTATATACCAAATATCAGATTTAAAACAATAACTGACTACAACAGAATTGACTATACAAAAAATCCTCCTGTATTTTTAAGCGATATGGAGTTTGCTTATGAATTTGAATTAAATGAAAAATCTCTCAATGACGCCCTAAGTTCTGAAGAATATAAAAGAGTAATTCACAAAACTAATAGAATCACATATCCGGTTTTTGCAATATATAATGTAAGAGCAGAAATCAAAAATGGGAAGGTTAATATTTTGGCAGAATACAATTTCCCTATCATGCCGGCACGCAGAAACAAAATTCTTGTACTATCATCAAGCTTTGATGTAAGAAACGGGAAAATATTTGCAACCGATACTGCTATAGAAAGTTCTCTCGTAAACATTCCTCTTGACAGAGCCACAAAGCTTATAAATATTCTTGATCCTTTATCATTTACACTTGATATAATTGAAAATAAAAAATGTAACGCAAGAATTGATAATATTAAAATAGTTGACGATATTATACAAATTAATGGTAAAATATTTGTAAAAGGAGATAAGTAATGAACTCTTCACAAAAATTCGGTTTATTTATTCTTATTGCAATCACTGTTATATATATTTATTTTGCATATTTTAGCAAAACATTCCCTTTGCCGAATTTTAGTAGCACTGAGCAAGAAGAATACACTCCTGTTAATGTTCCACCGGAAGAAAATGAAACGACCGAGGTAAAGCCAACAACTTTAAAACCACTAAGGAGCCTTAAAATATTTATATTGGATAAAAATGGTAATTTGCGTTCTGTTGAAAGAACATGCGACCCAAATAAAGAAGCTTCTTGCTTTGAATATGCAATAGAACAGCTTTTAGCAGCACCTTCAAAATGGGAAAAATCAAAAGGTTTTTCTTCAGAAATTCCACAAGGAACAAAAGTTATTTCCGTAAGAGAAACTTCCGAAAGAATAATGATTGATTTATCAAATGATTTCCAAAGTGGTGGTGGCACAGAAAGCACATATTACAGAATTAAACAATTAATAAAAACAGCTCAAGCTAACACCTCAACACCTGTTTATTTATACATAAACGGACAACAGGCAAATGTTATTGGTGGAGAAGGTATTATTATTAAACAACCGTTAAATGAAAGGTCTTTGGATGAGTGATGAGAATATAACAAAAGACCTTGATTACTATTTGAATTTAGATTGGACTCTTGTTGAGGGTACCGATACTGATTTTAACGGGAATCCTTATTATTATGTTGAAATAAAGGAAATCCCGAGTTTTACATACTGCGCTAAAACAAGAGAAAAAGCGTTAGAAAACTATAAAAATCAACTTAAATTATCTTTGATGCTAATGTTGGAGGATGGAGAAGAAATTGTTGAACCAAATAACGAAGGTCGCTATAACGGATTCTCTTATGAACTTGATGCAGAAGATGATGATACAGATTGGGAAAGTATATGTCCATAGTAAAATTATCAGAAATATATATAACCGAAATGACTGCAAATGACATCAAAGATGTTGTTAAAATTGAAGCAGAAGCATATGGGGAACATCATTGGTCTACTTCATCTTTTTATGATGAATTAAATAATAATCTGGCAAAATATTATTGTGCAAAAACTTCTGACGGTAAACTTGTCGGTTATGCCGGAACATGGCACATTATTGATGAAGGACACATTACAACAATTGCTGTTGCTAATGATTACAGAAGAAATCACGTCGGAGAAGCCATTATAATTAAAATTTTAGAAGATTGTTACAAAGAAAAGATAAAATATTTGACATTAGAAGTAAGGGTTTCAAATAACGCAGCGATTGGGTTATACTCTAAATACGGTTTTAATTCTCTCGGGACGAGAAAACATTATTACCAAGATAATAATGAAGATGCTCTTATCATGTGGACTGAAAATATTTTTTACGATAAATTTAAATCAGTATATAATAAAAACAAAGAAACTTTAGAAAAATTAATTAAAATAAATGACTAAAAGAATTGAAAAACAATTAAATAGTTTTAAATACAAAGGCGAACCAATCAGGATTACTCTTGGGACTCTTATATTGGTTGCATTATCTGTTTTATTACTTATTATCGCAACATTTACGCAAATAACATTAAAACATGTTTTCATTCCATTAGATGCGATGGCTTTTTTAGATACAAATCCAACAAATATGGAATTAATACAACATTTTACAAAAGCATACAGATATATTCCACAAATACCGATGGTATTCTTTATCGTGGCTTTATTAGGCAGAAAATTCGGAATTGCTGCGATTTGTGGATACATAACACTCGGAATGTTCTTCCCGATATTTGCACTTGGTGGTGGAATAAGTTATGTGAGCGAATTCGGATTTGGGTATATATTGGCCTTAATACCAGCGATTTTCCTATCAGGAACACTTCTAAAAATTAAGACCGATTTCTTTAGAATTGTTTTACTGTCAATACTCGGCGTTATAACAGTACATATACTGGGTATTCTTTACATTTTATTCATTGCAACTCTTAAACATGCCTCAATGGATATTGTTTCAAGCTGGATATCTTCACAAAGTGGCATACAAATATTCTATGATGTATTTTTCTCTGTTGTAGCAATTTATTTGGGAAGATTTGCAAGAAAAGTTTTTTGGATAATTATGTGTTAGAAAATACTTTATAATAAAAAAAAGACTGACTATTAAGTCAGTCTTTTTTATTTCATTACATTAAATACTAAACTTCATCTAATGCTGCAACACCAGGAAGAACTTTACCTTCAATAAATTCCAAAGAAGCACCACCACCTGTTGATACGTGAGTAAAGTCTTCAGCCTTACAGAATTTTTTAGCTGCGCTAACTGAATCTCCACCACCGATAACAGAAGTCGCGCCAGCTTTTGTTGCTTCAACAATTGCTGCTAAAACAGCTTTTGTACCTTCTGCAAACTTAGGATTTTCGAAAGCACCAACAGGTCCGTTCATAAGAATTGTTTTTGAAGATTTAAGAACTTCAGCGAATGCTTTTCTTGATTCTTCGCCGGCATCAACACCTTCAAAGCCATCAGGAATTTCATTAATTTTAACAAATTTATTAGTCCCGTTACCTGAAAAATCATCAGTAACTAAAACATCAGTTGCCATAACAAGCTTAACGCCTTTTTCTTGTGCTTTCTTTTGGATAGCCAAAGCAACTTCCAGTTGGTCATCTTCACAGATTGAATTACCGATTTTACCACCGTTAGCTTTAACAAAAGTATAAGCCATGCCACCACCGATTATCATATTGTCAACTTTGTCCAGCAAGTTTTCCAATACACCAATCTTTGAAGAAACTTTTGCACCACCAACAACAGCAGTTAACGGTCTTGTAGGGTTATCAAGAGCTTGAGATAAGCATCTGATTTCTTTTTCCATCAACAAACCTGAAACGGCAGGTTTAACAACCTTAGCCAATTTTGCAGTTGAAGTGTGATTTCTGTGAGCAGCACCAAAAGCGTCATTTACATAAAAATCACCATATTTTGCAAGTTCATTAGCAAATGTCATATCATCATCTTTAGCTTCTTCTGCTTTATAGTAACGGATATTTTCCAACAAAGCGATTTGACCATCTTGAAGTTTTTCTACATATTGAGCAGCTTCTTCAACTGATGGAATAAATATAATTTCTTCACCAAAAACTTTCGCCATATATTTAGCAACAGGTTCAAGTGTAAATTCAGGGTTCTTTTCTCCTTTTGGTCTGCCTAAGTGAGCCATAAGAATAATTTTAGCTCCTCTTTCTTTCAAATAATTAACAGTAGGAACAATTGCTTGAATTCTTGTATCATCTGTTACATTTTTGTTTTCATCCAAAGGTACATTAACATCAACTCTGACTAATGCTCTTTTACCTTTGATGTCACCTAAATCTTTAATTGATTTTTTCATAATAGTCTCTTTCCTTTCTTATACAAAAGCTCGTTAAGACAATTATACATCAAAGATATTTTTACTTCATTTTATATATTTTGGTGTATTATTAGAAATTCCCTCTCCAATGGGGAGGGTGCCTGAAAGGCAGGAGGGGGTTTTACTATTTTTTGTTTTTATTTATATATGTGCATTTTCTTTTCTTTTTTTAGCAAAGCAAAGGGGGTAAATGAAGGGATATGGAATAAATACTCAGGTAATGGAAGTGAGGTTAAAAAAAGAAAACGCACCCAAAAGAAAAGAAATAAAAACAATTACAAACTTAATACACCAAAATATATATTTTGGTGTGTTCTACTCGACCACCGATGTGGTGAATTCAAAAATATATTTATTGGATTAAACTTTTATAAAAGGAGTTAAACTATGTCAGAAAAAAGATTTTTATGCTTTTTATTGATTGAAGGCATTATACTTTTACTACTGGGGTTGGAAATACTAATATTACCAAAAGTCACTTCAATAACTTTTGGAGCTGTTATTTGCTCAAGCTTTATAATTTATGGCTCATATAAAATATTTGCTGCACTTATATCTAAAAACTACTCAAAACACTACGTCTTGAACATAATTTTAGGGAGCATACTTGTACTATTAGGGTTGACATTATTTTTCTTGCCGTTTACCAATTTTACTATAATTTCAAGCATTTTAGGACTTTATTTTATTTTAGAAAGTTTTTCAACACAAGCATTTGCTTTTCAAACAAAAAGTACTCTATATTTTTGGTGGGCAAATATTATTTTAGCTATCATTCAATTTTTAATAGGTTTAATTATCATTTTAGGCATTTCAAATATTTCGTTTTGGCTTGTTGGAACCTTTGTTGGGCTTGATTTCTTACTGACAAGTTTTGTTTTAATTAACATTTTTAGCTCAAATAAATACCTTTATTAATCCAAAAACTTGTATTTTAATATTATTTTCCATACAATCAAGTTATGGGAAAATTAAAATTAATATTGTGTATATGTTTGCTACTTGCATTTTACAACAATGCAAACGCATACACATTTGAGGAATATAAAGCCAATCAGCCCAGCGCAAGCAGAGAACTCACAAATCAGTTTTCTGATTATATGGAGAATGTAAAATCCACATTACAAAAGAATTGGACTGCGCCTGACGTTATAGAAACAGGTCACACAAGAATGCTAATAACTCTAGATAAAGAAGGTTATGTGCTTTCAGCTAAAATATTAGAGAGTTCCGGGAACACACTATATGATGAATCAGCAATACATGCACTTCAAAAATCAGAACCTTTCGGAAATTTTCCACAAGATAGTTACAGAGAGTCTTTAACTATAAATTATTCTTTTGATACATCTTTAGTTAAAACTGATACTATGAGAGAATACCTAAATCGTTCAAATAAAGATTATTATAACGGTGATAATCAATCTGCATTGAAAAATATTAATCTGGCCATTCAAGAAGTACAAGGAGATGACAGAGCATTTTTCTTATATAAAAAAACACCCAAAAATAAAAAAGCACCTTGGAAGAAAAAAAGCCAAAAAGAAAAATTGGCCAAAATAAATGGAAATAAAAACAAGAATGAAACT
>JAKSUP010000008.1 GCA_024408905.1 bacterium | reverse complement strand
CAGAATTTTATTAACTTTGAACAGGGGTAAATGTCAATAAAGTATCTTAATCTGCCCCGAGGGGGAAGTGGTGCGTAGCACCGAAGGGGGTTCTTCATTGTAACAAAACTAATCCCCCTCTGTCGCAAGCAACATCTCCCATTGGTGGCGAATTGTCGTATATCTGCCCTTGGGGGAAGTACCCATCAGTGGGTAGGGGTAAATAATATATTAAGAAGTAAATATTTCCACTCACACTTACAGATTTTGTCACATTATTGTAAAGTTTTGTAACAAATTCTCATAAAACATTAAAGTTTTTAGCAAAATGTGCCGTTATACATGACAAAGAAACAAGAAAAGGGAAAAAGGAGTACGAATTATGACAAGCGTTAATCCTACAGGAAACATCGGAGATCTTTACAAACTACTTTATACACAAACTTCAGAAGTAGATACAAACAACGATGGCAAAAAAGATTGGCGAGATTTGGCTGATAGTGAATACGGTAACTCTGATGGCAATATCACCATGTATGAATTTACTAAAATGGTACACGCAATAGACTTAGATCATTCTATTGGTGATGATATCATCAGCCAGTATTTTAAAAAGTTTGATACAAATGTTTCTACTGACGTAATCATTAATGATAAAGGCGAAAAAACTAACGTCAGAAATAAATATGCTTTAACAACTCAAGAAAGTGATGAGGCTAGTAAAGCTATTGAAAACTATTGGAATGTTAGCCAAGAATTAGATAAAGTAAGAGATGCAATTTTCAAAGATCAAGCAGTTACCGGAATTTATTCAAAATTCCCTACCCAAGTAACAACCAGCGTAAATGAATTTTTAGCACCATATATTGATAACGCTTGCGAGGGCAAGATTAAACCGGAAGATATTAATGTTGAGGATATGGTAGCAAAATTCAAAGAAACCAATGGATTTAAAAATTTAGTTCTTCTTGACAAAGCTGATAATGTTTTAAGAAATACAAGCTTGGAAGAAATAAAATCAAAATATAGTGGGCAAAATAATCTTGAAGCATTACTTCAAGCAAATTTAGAATCAATTATCCAAAATCAATTAAACTTAGTAGCCGGTGGTAAATTTGTAAGCAATGGCGAACTACAAGAAGATGCACTTAGAAATAGCTACCTAACAGCAGTAGAAAATATGATACGTAATGGTGTATCCGGTGATGATGGATCAGAAGATGCTGAATTAAGCATATATTGCCTTGATGAAACTGATACAGATTCGGAAATATCAAAAGATAAAAACATCACCATTAGAGGCTTGGATAACAACAATGGCAGTTATACACCTGTTGTCTTAGGTGACGTCATTTATGCAAACTTTGATATCGGTAAAGAAAACGAAGATTCACACAAATATTCTTATAACATAACTCACAGTAACGGCTTAAATGTAATTTGTCCTGATGCTACGTCAGGCGAATGTACAATCGGAGTAAAACAAAACGCAACACAAAATGAATGGGTTACAGTTTCTGTACTCGATTCATTGGGAACAGAAGTCGCAAAAAGAACTTACATCATTTTTGTTAAAGACGCAAAGAGTACAAACAATGACTATAAGGATACAACAGACTACAGCGATAAATTATTAGACGATCCGAAATTAAAAGACCACAGATTTAGCTTAGCAGGTTTGGATATTTATGGACCACTGGGTAATAATGTAAATATTAACAACTACACTTTTGCAGAGATATACAATAGTGATTCTGTAGTAGAACTATACACTAACAGACGTGATTGTAATAAACCTGGCGATGATGAAGCAATTGCAGAAAACAAACTCTCTGAACTTGCAAGTTCAATTATAGATGCCTTAAGTTTAGCTTTTGCTGATTCAGGTCTGGATACAGATCTTCTTAAACAAGCCGGATACAATGTAATCAACAGATACAAGAGTGACTTCACTGTTGAAAAAGGTAATAGAAATAATGATAATATAGATCATAGAAATTATGACAAATACAGTGAGATATCATTCGGAACGACTATTGCTGATAAAATCAGAGATAATAAAAAATCCGGTATACAAAGTGGATGTAATTACAAAGGAGGCAATCACTACACGTATGATATATCTTTCAAACTACTTGTAGATGATATTATTGCAGAATATAATAAATTAGCAGGAACTAACGTCAAGTTATAATTATTAAAAAACACACAATAGCAAAAGCGACCTCGCAAATGCGAGGTCGCTTTCTGTTTCCTCGCCTAATTCAGGAGAGACCACGAAGCGATGTAACTAGAGCGAGGATATTATAATCTGTCATGCCGAACTTGTACAGAAATTCGCTCTCCCTTGGAGAAGGAGTTGCGTAGGTTTGGTGAAACCCAACAATTATTTTCTGTTGTTCTGCAGAATCCCCTACCCCCTTCGGGTACTTCCCTATTGGGGCAGATATAATTTTCCTCTCCTGGGGAGAGGTTAGGTGAGGGGTAATAAATTGTCATCCTGAGGACTCTGTCCGAAAGATCCAGCTTGTTATTGACTGGATTCTTTCATCTCTTACTATAAGAGGGTAATATTCCCCCCCTTTTTTTTTTTTTTTATCCTTTTACTGTGTTATCCCTTTAAAAAACTTCACAAACGGTTTGCAATTTAAACATGTTTATTTTAAAATTTACCCATACGCCGATTTATAAAAGAATGTGAAGTTTCACATTCTCTTTTAAAAAGGTCTAAAAATAGCTAAAAACAAGGAAATATAAGGAATTCAAAAATGGGTATTAAAGGTAAAAATGACAGAATGGTAGTTCTTGCTTGTGAAGATTGCAAAGAAAGAAACTACACTACAGTTAAAAACAAGAAAACTTCTAAAGAAAGAATGGAATTAAACAAATATTGTCCAACTTGTAAAAAACACACTGTACACAAGGAAACAAAATAAGAATGTCTATGATTAAGTAAATAGCTTTTAGTCTATTTACTTAGTCAATTATTCATTTTGCGTCCTTAGTTCAGTTGGTAGAACGTCGGTCTCCAAAACCGGATGTCGAGGGTTCAAGTCCTTCAGGGCGCGATTTAAAAATACTAAAGGTAACTAAGATGAACGATAATTTTCAAATTTTAAAAGGTAGTATTCTCAATTTTTTAAAAGGCGTTAAAATTGAGTGGGGTAAGATAACTTGGCCGGAAAAACATCAAGTTATCGTTGAAACCATTTTTGTAGTTAGCATTGTTACTATTTTTACTGTTTTTATATTTATCGTTGATAAAGGTTTAGAAGGAATCATAAGCCTTTTTACAAAATAGTTACGAATCTACAAACCAATAAAGGGTTAGAATAATGAGTGAAAAAGAAGAAAACATCTTAAATGAAGAACAATTGGAAGAAGTTGCAGAATCTGCAAACAAATCTTCTGACAAACAAAATCAAAAACGTTGGTACATTGTTCACACTTATTCAGGTTACGAAAACAAAGTTAAAAGCAACTTGGAAAAACGTATTGAATACATGAACATGTCTGACAAGATTTTTAGAGTTGAAGTTCCTCAAAAAACTGTTACACAAATTAAAGGTGGCAGAAAGCAAGAAAAAGAAGAGAAAATCTTCCCTGGTTACGTTCTTGTAGAAATGATTATGGACGAAGATAGCTGGTACGTAGTTAGACACACAGCAGGCGTTACAAAATTTGTCGGCTCTGCTAAAAAACCTATTCCGGCTAAAGAAAGTGAAATCAAGAAAATTATTCACCGTTCAACAACTCAAACTCAAAAAATCGAAATGGATGTTAAAGTCGGAGAAAAAGTTAGAATTATTTCAGGTCCGTTCGCTGAATTCGTTGGTGACATTACCGAAGTATATCCTGACAAGGCTAAACTTAGAGCTATGGTTTCTATCTTTGGTCGTGAAACTCCGGTAGAACTTGAATATAAACAAATTCAAAAATTATAAGGAAAGGGGTAAAACCCTCACCCTAACTCTCTCCCTAGGAGAGGGAAATAAAATAAAGGAATTGAGGATAAAACCTCACCTTACCCCTCGAATGAGAGGGAACAGTTAAGTAAATAACGTGGAAGGGGATGCCCCCGTTAGCACCACGAAAGGAGAACAAAATGGCAAAAAAAGTAGTAGGAAAAATTAAACTGCAAATTGAAGCAGGTAAAGCAAATCCATCACCTCCGGTTGGTCCGGCTTTGGGTCAACATGGTGTTAACATCATGGATTTTTGTAAACAATTCAATGCTAAAACTGAATCTCAAGCAGGATATATTATCCCTGTTATTATTGATGTTTATGAAGACAGAAGTTTTACATTTGTAATCAAATCACCTCCGGCTCCGGTTTTGATTAAGAAAGCTTTGAACATCCCTAAAGGTTCAGGTGTTCCTAACAAAACTAAAGTTGGTGAAATCACAAGAGCTCAGCTTGAAGAAATAGCTAAAATCAAGATGAACGATTTAAACGCTACAACTATGGATGCTGCAGTTAAAATGATTGCAGGTTCTTGCAGAGCAATGGGTGTTACTGTTAAAGATTAATAAATGGAAGGGTGAAAGCCCGTTAGTACCATGAAAGGAAAAGAAAAAATGTCAAAAATAACTAAAAAACAAAAGAAACTTCAAGAACTACTTGCTGATTTCACTCAACCGGTAAGTGGTCGCGAAGCATTAACAAAATTACAAGAAGTATCTAAAGAAGTTGCAAAATTCAACGAAACAGTTGAATGTCACATGAGATTAGGTATCGAGGTTAAACACGCTGATCAACAAATCAGATCAACTGTTGTACTTCCTGCAGGTTTAGGTAAAGAAGTTCGCGTTTGCGTTATCGCTAAAGGACCTAAGGTTAATGAAGCAAAAGACGCAGGTGCTGATTTCTATGGTACAGAAGATATCATCGATAAAATCGCAGATGGTTGGTTCGAATTTGATACATTAATTGCAACACCTGATTGCATGGGTATGTTAGGTAAACTTGGTAGAGTCTTAGGACCTAAAGGTTTAATGCCAAACCCTAAAACAGGTACTGTAACATTAGATATCGCAAAAGCAGTTAAAGATGCTAAAGCCGGTAAAGTTGAATTCAGAGCTGATAAGCAAGGTATGATTCACTGCCCTATCGGTAAAGTTCAATTTGCTAACGAAGACTTAGTTAAAAACTTCGGAACTTTAGCAGATGCCGTTTTAAGAGCAAAACCTGCTTCTGCAAAAGGTACTTATGTTAAGTCTGTGTACTTAACAACAACTATGGGGCCAAGTATTAAAGTTGATTCTAAAAACTTGGCATCCGAAGTTAAAGAAATTGTTGGTTGATATTAATGCCTGACCATTTGGTCAGGCTTTTTTTTAAAGATAAAAGCTGTAATGTAATATACATTACAGCTTTTATGTTAAAATAAAAAGGAGTAAATGGATTAAAAAAAAGAAGGAGTAAATTATGAAAAATAGAGCAAGACACATATTAGTTGAATCAAAAGAACAAGCAGAAAATTTATTATTAGATATTGAAAATGGAGTTGCGTTTGAAGATTTGGCAAAAGAATATTCTAAATGCCCATCAGGACGCGACGGTGGTGATTTAAGATGGTTCGGGAAAGGTATGATGGTTAAACCGTTCGAAGACGCAGCTTTTGCATTAAAAGAAGGTGAAATTTCTGCTCCTGTAGAAACACAATTCGGTTGGCACTTAATTAAATGTACAGGAATTGACGAATAGGGACATGAACGAATTATTACAACATCTTAAGACGGATTATCTTTTAGTTAATTCTACAAATAAATATTTGGTAGAATATTCTGAGTTGTCAGAAAATGCACGATATACTCTTACAGGGTTTTCAGGTTCAACCGGTGATGCTTTAATTACACCTTTAGGAGTATTCTTGTTTGTTGACGGCAGATATCACACGCAAGCAGATATGGAAGCAAAAGACGGTGTAAATGTTGTAAAATTAAGCATCGGACAATCACAAGATGAAGAAATCGCAAAGCATATAGAAAATAATTCTACATTTACAATTGTTGCAACAAAGGTCTCTCAAAGCAGACTCGAGAAATTTAAAAAATTATTAGAGGACAAAAACGTCAAATTCCAACTTATAGATTTTGATCCGATTAATAATTACACAGAACAACACGATAGCAAGAATATTGAAAAGGTAAATTATTTACCCAAAACATATACACCAACAATGCCTACATACATAACGAATCTGGAAGAAGTGTCATACTTAACAGGACGCCGTGATTTTTCTAAAGACTATACATCAAAAGTATGGGGAAAATTGTTTATTGACGGGAAAAATCCACCATTATTGTTTGCAAGCGATAAAACAGCAAAAGAGTTTTTAATGAATTATGAAGGTGAAATACAGGTCGATAAAAACTCAATAAATGCCTATGAATATTCGCTCATAAAAAATCCTGTGCATAAAGTTTCTGAAATAAAAGAATTGAAATCAGTTAAAACAGATGAAGAAATTGAACTTTATAAAAAAGCATTTGAAGCAACAGATAAAGCTATTAGTGCAATTCGCAAATTTATTGAAGACAATGAAAATTTATCGGAATATGATATTTCAGAACAATTACATAAAGAGTTCTTAAAATATGGTGCAAAACTTTTAAGCTTCAAATCAATTGTCGCTATTAACCAAAATTCAGCCTTGGCGCACTATTCAAAAGCATCAAAAGACGTGATACTTAAAAATGGAGATTTGGTATTAATAGATTGTGGAGCGTATTATAAAAGTGGTTTGGCAACAGATATTACAAGAGTTTTTGTCAAAGGCGAGGGGACAGACTTACAAAAGAAAGTCTACACAACCGTTTTAAAAACTTTCTTAAATTGCTATAATTCTACGTTTAATACAGGTTACGAGATAGATTCCTTAGCACACAGCATATTGGACAACAATATTGAAGGCTTTTCATTTTCGCATGGTCTTGGACACGGAATAGGAATAAATGTACATGAAGCGCCACCAGCTTTGAATAAAACAGAAATTGCACATACTGAATTTTTGGATAACATGACTTATACAATAGAGCCGGGACTTTACAATCCTGAATATTTCGGTGTACGTTTAGAAAATTCTTGCTACAGAAAAAACGGAAAGAATTGTTCTTTTGTCAAAATTGGATTTGAAGGTAAACTTATTGACTATTCTTTGCTTACAGAACAAGAACAACTATGGTTAAAGGAATTTGAAATATTATGATAGAAATTACAAGCGTAAATAATGAAGTAGTAAAAGAAACTGCAAAACTTTTACAAAAAAAATACCGAGAAGAAACGAAGTTATTTTTGGTAGATGGTGTGAATGGAGTAACCGAGGCTGTTAATTCCGGTATAGAGCTTGTGAGAGTATTTTGTGACACTAAAACACAAATAAACGGAATTAATGAAGAAATCATTATTAAAACAACAGAAGCTGTTTTATCAAAAATTTCTGACACAAAAACTGCACCACCAATAGTTGCTGTTGCTAAACAAAAAACACAAAATATCACAGATTTAAAACACGCGAATAAAGTTATTTTACTTGAAGGAATAAAAGATGCAGGGAACCTCGGCACAATTATAAGAAGCTCTGTTGCTTTCGGTATAGATGCTATTATTTTATACGGCGATACAATTGACTTATATAACCCTAAATGCGTGCGTTCAACCGTCGGAAACCTTTGGAAAATACCTATTTACGCAACTAAAGATTTCGACATTTTAAACAAATATTTTAAAGATTACGAACGCATAGCAACACTACCAAAAGGGGAAAATATTGTACCTTTAAAAGAATATACACCAAAAGAGAATGTTTTATTGATGTTCGGTTCAGAAGCCAATGGATTAAGCACGGAACTAAAAGAGTTTGCAAATAAAAACATCACAATAGAAATGAAAAATACGGTAGAATCGTTAAATTTAAGTACATCTGTAAGCTTAATTGCGTACAAAATTATGAATTAAAACAATGAAGCCCCCGCACCGGCGGGGGCTTCATTACTATATAAACTTCCCAAAATTATATTAAGTTTAATGCAATTTGTGGAGTTTGGTTTGCTGTTGACAACAATGTTGCTGAAGATTGTTGCAAAATTTGATATTTAATAAAGTTAGATGATTCAGTTGCAACATCAGCATCTTTAATAGATGAATTAGCTGATACAATGTTTTCTTTTTGAACGGCGATTGCGTCAACTGCAGATTCAACACGGTTCATATAAGCACCAATTAAAGATATTCTGTCTGATACGTTTCCGATAGCATCATCAATGAATTGTAAGAATTCACGAGCAGTTGCATCATCTGTATAAACAGCATCACAAATAGCTGTAATACAAGATTTGTTAGGACTTCCTGTTTTATTATCTTGCCAATCATAGTTTTGACCATCAATTTTTGTATAACCTTTTTCTTCATAGTTATATTTTCTATTGTCATCTGATGTTGTTTCACCACCCATAATACGAGCCTTTAATGCCGCAGTATCAGTTGTTCCTCTTTCAAACCAAGCTTGGTCAGGATCTTTTGTTCCAACGTGATCACTCTTTGCGTTACCTGACATTAATAAAGCTGTTATTGTAGCAGCCTTAAATATTGTATATTTCAAGTTAATAATGTTATTTTTACCTGAGTTGTTACTTACTTGAAGGTTAACACCGTTTTCTGAGGTTGCAGCAATACTTGTACCATCTAATAATTTGATACCGTTGAAATCGATTACTGAACATAGACGGTTAATTTCTAACATTCTTTGTTCTACTTCAGTCTTAATTGCGTTCATAGAAGCTGTACCGTAAGTACCATTAGCTGCTTGTTCCGTCAAATCTCTGATACGTTGCAAGTAATCACCAACAATGCCTAAAACACCTTCTGCAGTGTCAAGTAGTGACAAGCCCATTGTTGCGTTTGATTCTGCTACGTCATAACCTGAAATTTGTGCTTCCATCAAAGTTGATACAGAAGAACCTGCTGCATCATCTTTACCTGAGTTAATTTTGTAGCCTGTTGACAATCTTTCCATAGCAGTATTCATACCACTAGTTGCTTGTGACAAGTTCCTTTGCGCTGTCAATGACGCAAGGTTTGTGTTGATAGTAATTGAAGCCATAATAAAATCTCCTTTTCTTTATGCTTTCTTCCTTGATTTAGTTGTACCGTCAATACGACCTGCAGCTTAGCTGCACGTCAAATATTAATTTGTGTGGGTGTGGGGTAAATATAAAATAAACCTTATTCCTTCACATTAACATACTAAAACTTTTTATTGATAAATAAAATTCTAATATAGTTAGAAATTTCTCTAACTTTAGGTGGAATTTTTTATTGCACACATGAAAATTAAATGCTAAAATCAAAATATACAGAGGAGTTTAAGTTTGTATAAGGAATTAACATCTGAGGAAGTTGTCACTGGACTAATCTCATCCGGCGAGATACTTAGTCCTGTTAATAAGAATGTGTACATATCAAACCCTAAACACAATCTGGGTGATTTTTTGGCAAATATTAAGAACTCAACAATTGAACCAGAAAAAAAGTCCCGCTATTCATTTATAAAAGAGGGACTTTGGAAGGTATAAATTAATGTCATTCCGAACTGGTTTCGGAATCTTATTAACGTGTCACCTCAATCTATAACAATTCTTTTTAAACAACAGACCCTGAAATGAATTCAGGGTGACATATTGTTATTTTAACTAAGTAAATTATCTAATATAAATTTATATAAATTTGTTAATCTTGTTTTTTAGAATGTTATCACAATTTCTGTTCTTCTTGATGCATCGAAGTCTTCATTATCATCTGCTTTTTTAACTACATTATCTGATCCGTGACCTACTTCAATATAAGCATTATCATTGTCATTTATTTCATCATTTTTGTTCAAATACTCTGATACAGCTTTTGCTCTGCGATCACTCAGACCTTTATTATCATATCCTTTGTCATCACCTTTAGTATTTGTATATCCGTGAGATACTACTGATTTATATCCAGTGCCTTTTATTTGAGCCAATATTGCATTTAATTTTGTTATTGCTGAACTTTGTAAGTCTGCACTTGCGTGTTCAAATAAAATAGCTGTTAATTTAATTTCTTTTCCTTTTACTTCAGCTTTAATACCATCGATTTCGTTTAGCTTCACTGCTAAAGCTTTGATATCATCGTCACTCAACGTTTTAGGTTCTTTTGCTTTTTCTGCTTCTTCTAGTTCATTTATCTTTTTTTGAACAATCGCTTTTAACGTAGGATTACCTTTAACAGCATTTAATAAACCATTCAATTCATCTTTATTATCACAATCATCAACAACAGATTGTAATTGAGCTTTTATAGTAGCTAAATCATCATCAGACAATTTTGTTAAATCTACGCCATCTAATTCATCGATCAACTCGTCTGGAGTAGATGCTGCTTTTATAGCTTCTATCTGCTCATTAGTTAAAGGAATAGCACTTCCGTTTCCTTCATTGTCACTTTCAACTACAGGAGCATTTGGATCAGTTACAGCACCCGTTTTTTTATCTACTGTATAGCCTTTATCTGCTATGATATCATCCAAATCATTCAATAATGCTTGATATGTTGCCACATCTGAATCTTTATGATTGTTATCTGTGTTTTTAATATCATCTAAGATTTCTTTGTATACTGCTTGAATCTTTGCAGGTGTCAAATCTTTATCATTTTTTAAGCCTCTAATTTTTGTAATTAGTGGAGCAAATTTTGCGTTATCTATATCGTTTTTGGATTTAACTCTTCCACCTCGCTCTGTTCCGTCAGTACCAGGGGTGTAATAGCCGCCACCCCAGTAGCTGCCGTTACCAAAGCCATAGCCCATGCCGTAGCCACAATTATTCAATCTCCAGTTTCCTGTAGATATGCCATTCATTAGCCAGTTTACACCGAAGCCAAGCAGGCCTGTTGCAAGATTTGCCAAGCCCATGCCAAAACCAAATTTGAAGTAATTGCCAATATTACCAAAGCCAAAGCCACAGCCACAATTGTTAAAACCGTAGCCAAATAATGCGCTGCCATAACAACCACATCTGCCACTATTATAGTTATTAATAGTGTAGTTATTTACAACTGATTTACCACTTCCTACTGTAGACGGTAAATGTGGGATACCTAACAATCTGTATCTTGTTGTGTTGTTCATAGCATTCATAGCTCTTACCTCGTCTTATATTACATCTTATATATATAAAGTTTATATAAGATAGCCGATTTCAGAGTTAAAATAATTTGTTACAAATCTTAATAGTTCTCTCAGATATAATAAAATCAATACATACAGGTTTTTATCGCCTCAATCATAGAAGCAGGATTAGCTATATTTTTTCCTGCAATATCAAAAGCAGTGCCGTGACTAGGGGAAGTTCTAATTATATCCAACCCTATTGTCATATTTACAGTTTTTTCTAAGGCTATAGATTTTATAGGGATTAGTCCTTGATCATGGTAGCACGCTATATAACAATCGTATGGCATAGTTTCGTTGTTTAAATATTTATGTATCCCATCTGCAAAAAGAGTGTCTGCAGGAAGTGGGTTAGTAATATTTATTCCACGCTCTCTTAATAATTCAACAGTTGGAATTATCACTTTTTGTTCTTCTTCACCTATCAAACCGTTCTCGCCGGAGTGAGGGTTTAATGCACACAGAGCGAAAGACGGTTTTCTTATATTAAGTTTATTTTGAAAATAACTTCTCAGGCGTTCTATTTTTTCCAGTAAATATTCTTTTGTAATAGTTTTACTTACATCTTTTAAGGCACAATGTCTGGTCAATAAAAGTACTCGAAAATCTTTTGACACAAAAAGCATTTCTGCTTTTTGACCATCGTGCGCCAAAAAGTGTTCAAGAACCTCAGTTTGCCCACTATAATTGTGGCCTGCAATATTCATAGCTTCTTTAGAGGTCGGTGCTGTAACAATATATTTTGGTTTAATTTCACAAGCTTTTTGCAAACATCTAAACGCAAAATCTCCTGCATTTTCTCTAACACAACCTTGTTCAATTCTGCCATCAAAATCTACTTCAATAATTTCATAGTCATTATTTAATTTTCCATAGTTATTCAAAACTTTAGAATTTGAAATAATTACAATATTATTTGAAGGCAAATTCAATAAGTTTAAAGCTTTAATTGTAATTTCGGCTCCAATGCCATTAGGATCGCCTGTCGTTATTGCAATTTTTTCAGAATAATCACTCATGTTGCACCAAATAATTAAGTATCTCTGTCAAAGTGTTTGCATTACCCAAATTCCCTGATTTTGTAATAATCCACTTATTATTCAAATCTGCGCAAAGAGAAATTGCAGGCGCAACTTCGTCTACAACACGCAATTCAGTAGAATTAATGGCTTTACAACACTTGTATGAAGTTTCTCCACCCAATGTAACCAATATTACATTTATTCTATCGGTAACACGTTTTGTTAACTCGCCAAGATAATCTGTTATCAAACTTGCGAATTTTTCTTTTGTCAATTCTGCATTCAAAGATACATCAGAGAAACCATCAAAATTTGCGACTAAATTTGACGTATGAACACAAACGGTTCCATTATTTTGCAAGTTTGATATAACATTCTCTACAAGTTCATCATTAACACCGGCTAAGATATCTTTTGTTTTTAAAGCAATAAACTTAATATCTTTGTAATCTTCGGATTTTTCTAATTTTACAATTTGTCTTGCTGTAATTTGTGTTGCAGTACCTGATACTATAAATTTTGGAAGTTTGCCTGTATGAACTTCTGATTCCTCTTGTTCAACACCTGCCAGCCAATACTTTGCAAAAACTTGAGCACCTGCAGCAGTACCTGTTGGCAAAATCTTTTTCTCACATTTTTTGACTGCCAATGCAATTTGTTCAATATCTGTTAATGTTGTAGCATCAGCTACGATTAAAAGCTTACCCTCTTCAATAAGTTCGTTAATTCGCATTAAAATCGGGCCGGCACCATTCAAAATGGTTTTCAAATCAATTGTTCCTACAACATCACCCAGCATTTCAAAAATTTGAGAACGAAGCAGAGTCGGAACATGCGATTCTGTAATAGGTGCTTTGGGGTCAATTGCCATTTCAGTTCTACCAATTGGGACACCTTTTGCTAAATGATATCCACCAACCGTAATTCGGCCTTCTTGTGGAAACGCAGGAATTACGATTGCTGCATCATATTGAAGAATGTCCAACATCGCAAGGGTTTCCATTGCAATATTTCCACGCAAGGTTGAATCAATTTTCTTGTAATAATAATCAAAAGAAAAATTATCCGTGAAAACTTTTACGGCTTTACCTACATTAATCACAGCATCCCCAGACGGGATATTCCTTGATTCAGTCGATAGTGCCCAAACTTCAGTGCCTGCTTTTACCTTCGGAACACTTTCTATATCAAGTAGAATTTTGGTATTAGCACCTTGCTGTTGAAATTGAAGTGCCGTATCATTTGCACCTGTCAAATCATCTGCAATTATACCTACTAAGTCAGAAAATATCATTATTCAGAATCTCTTTTTGAACCCAATAATCTTACATTATTCGCAACTATTATAAAGCGTTCTTTTTCTTCACCTGATTGGTCTGTCCATTTGTTAACAGAAATTCTGCCATCAACGACAACTTGTCTGCCTTTCTTAACATACTCACCGGCGAATTCGGCTTGTTTATCCCAAACCTCAATATTATACCAATCGGTAACTTCTTCTTTACTTTTTGAATCCCAACGATTTACTGCTAATGAAAAATTAGTTTTTACTTTTCCTGATTCAAAATATCTTATTTCAGCATCTTGTCCTGCCCTGCCAACTATTGTTGCTGTATTCATCTATATCTCCTTGTCTACTTTTTGCTATTTGATTGTTGTTGTAATTCTGCTACTTTTTTTGCTAAATTAGCGTCCGGTTTATATGATTCATTTACATAGTCAATTTTCGCATTTTTCATCAAGCCTTGAGTTAGATTATTTAAAACTTTAACTTGCTGTTCTGTTGTTAAGTAGAATTTAATTTCTTCTTTTATTTTTGCAAATGGTGTAATACCCGGTTCAACCCTGTCTGTCACTTTGATAATATGATAACCATATTGTGTTTGAACTAATTTATCAGAAATTGTATTCGGTTTCATAGAAAATGCTTCTTTTGAAAATTCAGGAACCATTTTATCTCTTTCAAAATAACCAAGTTCGCCGCCACGTTCGCCACTTACTTTGTCATCTGAAGATTTTCTTGCGATTTCTTCAAATTTATTAGGATTAGCCTTAACTTGAGCTAATATATTTTCAGCCTTTTTCTTTTGTGCGTCTAAATGCTCTTCGACTTTTTTATTTAATTCTTCAGGGGTAATATCCTTATTTTTAGCTCTAATGTTTCTAATCGTTTCTAACATGTCTGCTGAAATTAGGATATGAGATGCTCTTACACGCTCGCCTTGTTTGAACATAGCTTTATGTGAATTATAATATTTTTCTGCTTCAGAATCGGAAACTTTAACTTCTTGAATACTATCAATTAATTTTTTAATTTTAATTTGAGTTTTTAAATCCTCAGTAAATTGTGCATTTGAGACTTTTCTTTCTTTCAATATTGAATTTAATTGTTCTTTAGAACCAACTTTATCAATAACAGATTTCATTTCTTGCTCAATATCATCATTTGATACCTTAATTCCACGCTTTTGAATTTCTTGATCTAACAAAGCTTTTATAATCAATTCATTAACTACTCTATCTTTGAATATTACGTACATCGGATTGTCATCGGATTTAGTCAAATTTTGTGAACCACCAAATGCAGCCATAGGAGAATTGTCTATTGCTCTATCTATTGCTGTATCAAATTCGCTTTGAGTGATTGCCTCACCATTTACTTTAATAATTTCACTATCTTTATGCATAAACGTACATCCTGATAGCAACGCTACGGACAAAGCTGCACATGTTAAAATTTTCTTCATATATATACTCCTTTTATAAAACTCTTATTACTTATAAGAACTGATAGTCTTACTTATATAATAGAACAAAGATACCAAAATGTTAAAAATAATTTTAATAGTCTTAACATTCATCAGTTAAACATTTAACAATTCTATAAATTTTTTCTAAAGAATACTTATCTTTTTTAATATTATTTAATCTTAAACATATTTCATCAATTAATTCATCAGACGATTTAATATGGTCATTCGCAAAAAGTTCCTCGGTTGTAACATTCAAAGCTTTAATAATATTTTCAAGAGTCTCTGATTTAACAAATGTAATTCCCTGTTCGATATTACTTAAATTACGAGGAGAAATATCAATTAGCTCTGCAAGTTTTTCTTGAGTATATCCACTTCTTTTCCTTAATCGTTTAATTTTTTCACCAAGTTCTTTTTTTATATTCATTTATGCCTTCTGATGTATTACATCATTTTTAATTCAAAATTCAATTCTTTAAATCATAATATATTAAGTTTTGTAAATCCGTAATGTCTTATTATATCTATATTTCAATAATATATGATGTAATTCATCAGAAAACTAAGCAATTTTTAGTTCAATATTTACTTTATATAAATACAACACGGGATTAGAATTCTAAACACTGGGACAAAAAAGAATAAACGGGGATATTAGAGAACGTTTATAAAAGTTTGTACGCAATTAAATAAAAAAAAGGAGAAATATTATGGGAATTGAAAAATTGTTATTAGGTACACTAAAAAAAGCACTTCAAAGTGGAAAAGCTGTTGGGGCAGAAGTTAAAATCACAGATGTAACAAAGATGCTAAAAGAACATCCAAAGGCAATTGGAGAAGAAATCGGGAATTTACTAGGTGGTAAAGGCAAAAAAGCCACTGATGTTTTAAGTTCTTTAGGGGGCTTTGGCAAGGCTTTTGAAGAAATTGATAAAGTAGCACAAAAATATCCGGAAGCTATCGTTAAAGTTGGTGCTAAACAATCAAAACAGGGATTTACAATTGCAAAATTTACGGTAAAAAATGGTGATAAAGAAATAATGAGTTCTGCTACATCTGTAAGTGGGCTAAAAGAAGGCAAACCGGTAGTTAAGTCAAAATTCACACGTGCAAAAGACAATACGGAAATGAGAAGCTTTGTTGATGGTGAAAATGTTAAAATTACTGCTGAAGATAATATCACAGCTGTAAATATAAATGGTACTGTGTCACCAATGAATTTATCCGTAAATGTTGGAAAAAAGGGAGAA